>JAGWUU010000357.1 GCA_028868335.1 Sphingomonadales bacterium
GGCCAAATTGCCGCCGCGTCGTGGCATAATCCAGCCCCAGTTCCAGCGCCCGCCGCGCCACGCCCACCGCCCGCGCCGCCGTCTGGATGCGCGCGCCCTCGAACGTGCGCATCAACTGCTTGAACCCCTGGCCCTGTTCGCCGCCCAGCAAAGCCTCGGCCGGCGCCGCCATCCCGTCGAACTGCAGCGCATATTCGCGCATCCCGCGATAGCCGAGCACTTCGATCTCGCTGCCGCTCATGCCCTCGGCCGGGAACGGATCGCTCTCGTTCCCGCGCGGCTTGGGCACCAGCAGCATCGACAGGCCGGCATAGCCGCTGGCGTCAGGCAGGGTCCGCGCCAGCAGCGTCATCAGGTCGGAACGGGCAGCATGGGTGATCCAAGTCTTGGCCCCGTCGATCCGCCAGCCTTTGCCCTCGCGCCGGGCACGGGTTTGAAGCGAGCCCAGGTCCGAACCGGTATCGGGCTCTGTAAACACGGCAGTCGGCAACACCTCGCCGCTGGCGATCCGGGGCAACCACTGCGCCTTCTGTTCCGGCGTGCCCGAGGCGGCGATCAGCTCGCCCGCAATCTCGCTGCGGGTGCCGAGCGATCCCGCCCCGATCCATCCGCGCGACAGCTCCTCGGTAACGAGGCACATCACCAGCTTGGAGAGGCCAAGCCCGCCGTATTCCTCGGGAATGCAGACCCCGAAGGTGCCAAGATCGGCCATCGCCTGAACCGTGGCATCGGGGATCAAGGCGTTGGCGAGGTGCCAGCCGTGGGCGTTGGGCAGGATCTCCGCCTCGGTAAAGCGGCGAAACTGGTCGCGGATTGCATCGAGTTCGGCGTCGTGCAGCGTCTCGCTCGGCCAGTGTCCATGAGCCAGTAGCGCGGCCAAACCGGCACGGTCAGCAGCGTGATCGACCCCGACAAGGTCGGCGCAGCTCGCGGCGAGGATGTTCGCTGCGTCGCCAAGGCCAAGATCGGCGGGGCGGACCAGCTCATTCTGCCCCATCGGCAATCCGCCGACGAGCTGTGCGATCGTTTCGGCAAAGGCCAGCCGCTGGACCAGCGCGTCCGCCGGGTTGACCCCACCCCCGACATCGGCCCATGCCGCTACTGCTTCCAGCGCGGCAACGCTGGTGGCGATCCAGGCGAAGCCGTGGTGGGCGCGCTGGCCCGCCGGATCGATCTGCGCAGCCGCCGCGCGCGCGGCATCGCGGTAGCTGCGGGCGGCATTAAGGTGCGCGGCGTGGCTCACGCCTTTTCGAACACCGCGGCGATGCCCTGACCGCCGCCGATGCACATCGTCTCAAGCCCATAGCGCACATCGCGGCGCTGCATTTCGCGGGTGAGGTTGGCGAGAATCCGCCCGCCGGTTGCCCCGATCGGATGGCCGAGCGAAATGCCCGAGCCGTTGACGTTGAGGATTTCGTGGCGGCTGTCATCGTCGGACCAGCCCCAGCCCTTGAGGCAGGCGAGGACCTGCGGGGTGAAGGCTTCGTTGAGTTCGATCAGGCCGATGTCGGACCACGACAGGCCATTGCGCGCGAACAGCCGCTCGCTCGCAGGGACCGGGCCGAAACCCATGCGCGCCGGATCGACCCCGGCGGCGGCCCATGAGTGGAACCAGGCGATCGGCTCCAGCCCCAGCTCGTCAAGCTTGTATTCGGCGACGACAAGGCAAGCGGCGGCGGCATCGTTCTGCTGGCTGGCATTGCCCGCCGTCACTACCCCGCCTTCCAGCGGGCGCAGTTTGCCCAGCGTTTCCATCGTCGCATCGGCGCGGTAGCCCTCGTCGTGGTCGAACACCACCGGATCGCCCTTTTTCTGCGGCACCTCCACCGGCACCAATTCGTCGGCAAACTTGCCTTCCGCCCAGGCGGCGGCGGCGCGTTGGTGGCTGCGCACGGCATAGGCGTCGCACGCCTCGCGGCTGATGTTCCAGTCCTTGGCGAGATTCTCCGCCGTCTCGATCATCCCGCTGATCACGCCGTAGCGCTCGATCGGCTGGCTCATCACCCGGCCGCGGGTCAGCCGGTCATGCAGCGTCAGGTTCCCCGCGCGCACACCCTTGCGGATCTCGGTCGAGTAATGCTCGACGTTGGACATCGATTCGCAGCCCCCGGCAACGACCATGTCGCTCATCCCGGTCTGGACCATCATCGCCGCGTTGACGATCGCCTG
>JAGWUU010000358.1 GCA_028868335.1 Sphingomonadales bacterium
ATGCGCTCCACGCACCCCACCCCATGGACTATCAATTCCAGTTCGACGCCGTATTCGACGCCTGGGCGCTGCTGCTCAAGGGCACCTGGATCACGATCCAGCTCTCGACATTGGTCATGCTCCTGGGCCTCGTGGTGGCGATCTTCTGCGCCTGGGGAAAGACCAATGGTCCGGGATGGCTCCGTCTTGTGGTCAACGCCTACATCGAGGTCATCCGCAACACGCCCTTCATAATCCAGTTGTACTTCTTCTTCTTCGCACTACCGGTTGTGGGCCTGCGTTGGTCACCGCACACGGCAGCGTTGACCGCGATGGTCGTGAATGTCGGCGCCTACGCCACCGAAATCATCCGCGCGGGCATCGAGTCGATTCCCAAGGGCCAAATCGAAGCCGGCAAGGCGCTCAACCTGAAACCCTGGGAGATCTTCCGCTTCGTAATCATCAAGCCGGCGCTAAAGGCCATCTATCCCGCGCTCACGAGCCAGTTCATCCTGCTCATGCTGGGATCTGCCGTGATCTCGGTGATCTCGGCAGACGATCTGACCTCGGTGGCATCGAATCTGCAGTCGCAGACGTTCCGAAGCTTCGAGATCTACATCGTGGTCGCCGCCATCTATCTCTTGCTGGCGCTCGCATTCTCTGCACTGTTCAAGCTGATCTACCGGCGAACACTGAACTACCCGGATCGGCGATAGACATCATGCGCACATTCGGCTTTTCAGACTTTCTCTTCATCGTCGAGGCAGCGCGGTGGACGATGGCGCTCTCGTTGATCGCGTTCGCCGGCGGCTCGTTGCTCGGACTGGTGATCGCACTGGCGCGCACCTCGGAAAGCAGGCCGGCGCGGCTGCTGTCCAGCGGCTTCATTCAGTTGTTCCAGGGCACTCCGCTCTTGCTGCAACTCTTTCTCATCTTCTTTGGCGCGCCAGTGATCGGATTCACCATCAACCCGTGGATTGCCGCCGGCGTCGCACTCGTGCTCAACAGCGCGGCCTTCCTCGGAGAAATCTGGCGTGGTTGCATCGATGCGATTCCTCGAGGCCAGTGGGAGGCGGCGCAAGCCCTGAACCTCAGCTATGCCAGCCGCATGCGCGATGTGGTGCTGCCCCAGGCCATCAAGATCGCGCTGCCGCCCACCGTGGGCTACCTGGTACAGATCATCAAGGGTACCTCGCTCGCCGCGATCATCGGCTTCACCGAAGTCACACGCGCAAGCCAGATCATCAATAACGCGACGTTCCAACCGCTGCTCATCTATACGACGGTGGCGGGGGTGTATTTCGCCATCTGCTGGCCGCTGTCCTTGCTCGCTGCGCGCATGGAGCGCAAGCGTGCACAAGGCCTCGCGCGTTGAGCATCTTCTTCAGAACGCCATACAACTTGGAGACATGCGCATGAATGGTTCATTGGAGCGTACCGCATTGACATTGCCCGGCCCAGATTCCGATCGTTCGGCGACATCCGACTCTTGAGCCGAGGTGGCAATGGACAATTTAACAGCGGGCGAGACGATCATCCGAATGGAAGCCGTCAGCAAGTGGTATGGGCAATTCCAGGTGCTGACCGACATCGACCTCGCGGTGCGCGCCGGCGAGCGCATCGTAATCTGCGGGCCTTCGGGCTCGGGCAAGTCGACACTGATCCGATGCATCAACCAGCTCGAGACCGTCCAGAAGGGGAAAATCGTCGTCGACGGAATCGAACTCACGGCCGGCGGCAAGAACGTCGACGCCGTGCGCGCGGAAGTCGGCATGGTGTTCCAGCAGTTCAATCTTTTTCCGCATCTGACGATCCTGCAGAACTGCACGCTTGCCCCCATGCGCTCGCGTGGCATGACCAAGGCGGAAGCCGACGACGTAGCGATGAAATACCTCACGCGGGTGCGAATTCCGGAGCAGGCAAACAAGTATCCGAGCCAGATATCAGGCGGCCAGCAGCAGCGCGTTGCGATCGCCCGGGCCTTGTGCATGTCGCCCAAGATCATGCTCTTCGACGAGCCAACATCGGCACTCGACCCCGAAATGGTCAAGGAAGTGCTCGACACGATGATCGGCCTGGCTGAAGACGGCATGACGATGCTGTGTGTCACGCACGAAATGGGTTTCGCGCGCAGCGTCGCCGACAGAGTGATCTTCATGGCAGACGGCAGGATCGTCGAAG
>JAGWUU010000085.1 GCA_028868335.1 Sphingomonadales bacterium
CGATGCGCTGGACTGCGAAAACATCGTCGCCCGTTGGAGCGGCGACGAGTTCCAGGCCCTGCTGCCCGGCGTGAAGAGCGTTGAGGAAGCGTGTCGCTATGCCGAGCGCATGCTTTCTGTGATGCGCGAACCTTGCGAGATCAATGGTCATTCACTCATTGTCAGCCTGTCGATCGGCATCGCCGTTTCACCCGTGCACGGCAAGAATCTCGAAAACCTGATCGATGCCGCCGATGCTGCGATGTATCACGCCAAGCGCTCCGGCGGTTCGCAAATTCATGTCTATTCCGATGCGCTGCGCGCGGAAGCGGAACTGGCCGTGATGCGCGAACTGGAGATGCGCGATGCGCTCGCCCGGAACTATTTCAGCCTCTACTTCCAACCGCAGCTCAATTGCCGCGATGATGCGGACCACGCAGTCGAGGCATTGATCCGCTGGGTTGATCCACGCCGGGGCGTCATCCTGCCCGGCGATTTCATTCCGTTAGCCGAACAGTCGGACTTCATCTGCGACATCGGGCAATGGGTAATCCTGGAAGCCGTCAAGACGATCCGGGCCTGGCGCGATCGCGGGTTGAATGTTCGCATTTCGGTCAACGTCGCACCGCCGCAGCTTCAGCGCGTGGAATTCATTCCCTTCATCCGTGCCTGCCTGTCGCAGGAGGGTGTGCCGCCAGAACTGCTTGAAATCGAGATTACCGAAACATTTGCCATGACCATGGATGCGCTGATCGCCGAGCGGCTGCGCGGCCTGCACGACTTTGGCGTGTCGATCGCAATCGACGATTTCGGCACAGGCTATTCCAACCTTGCCCGCTTGTCTCGCCTGCCGATCAACCGCTTGAAAATGGACAAATCCATGATCGAGCGAGTGGAGAGCAGTCGTCCTGCGCGCACAATCGCCAAGTCGGTGATCGATCTTGCGCACAACCTGGGTTTTTCCTGCATCGCCGAGGGCGTCGAAACGGCAGAGCAGCACAACGCGCTCAACCTGCTCGGGTGCGACGCGTTGCAGGGTTTCCACTTCGCCCGACCGATGCCCGCCGAGGATGCCTTCGCATGGCTTCAGGACGCCAGGGGCGAGCCGAGTCCGTTTCTCTCACCCCGCGCAGCGAAGATGAACCTATGAGCTTTTTCTCCCAATTTCGTTTCGGGCGGCGCCCGCTCGCCCGGACAGCCGCATGTGCCCTGGCACTTGTCGGCTTGATTGCAGCCGCGAGTGTCGGCGCGCAATCTCTTGCCGCGCCAGTCCCCGCGCCGCCGAAAGGCGATAATGCGGCAGCTGGGGTTGCTCCTCTAACCGACGCGGACGCCAATGGTGAAAACGGCGACAAGCTGATTGGCATGTCGCTGGAAGACCTGCTCGCCCAGGAAGTTACGTCTGCGGCCAAGAAGCCGCAAAAGGCCAGTGACAGCGCCGCGGCGATCTATGTCATCACCCAGGAGGATATCCGTCGCTCCTCCGCACACACCATCCCTGACCTTTTGCGCATGGTTCCAGGGATCGACGTGGCTGACATAAACAATTCCTACGTTTCGGTCTCGGCGCGGGGTTTCACCTCGCAGTTTGCCGCCAACATGCTGGTGATGGTGGACGGCGCCTCGACCTTCAGTTCTTCGCTTAGCGGCATCTTCTGGGATCAGGCGCTTGTGCCGTTGCAGGATATCGAGCGGATCGAGGTGATCCGCGGACCGGGCGGCTCGCTTTGGGGCAGCAATGCGGTCAGCGGCATCATCAACATCATTACCAAGCAATCGGTCGACACGCAGGGCGTTCGGGCGAGCATCAAGGCGGGGAACCGCCAGCAATCGGCCGAACTGTCGTTCGGCCATCAGGCGGGTGATAACCTGTCCTATCGCATTTACGGCAATGTCCGCCGCAACGATGGATTGGTCGACCAGAGCGGCAACTCCCTCGGCAGCGACTGGCTGGGCGGCCTTGCCGGAATCCGCGCAGATTTCGCGCCTACGCCCAATGATACCGTGGTCACTCAGGCAGAGTTGACGCGGGGTCAATTGCACGAGCCGGAGGAGGTCATCCGCGCCAATCTGCTGAACCCCGGCTATGACTTGGTGGTGCGTGACAATCGCTTTGCGACGCAGCTTGGCCTGTTGCGCTGGTCGCACAAGGCCTCCGACGATTTTGACCTCTATTTCACGCACAGCCTGCGAACCGACTTCGGCGCCCGGGTTGAGCGAAGCATGGGGGATGTCAGCATCGAGGCGCATATTCGCGCGATCCCGACGCATGATTTGAATATCGGTGTCAGCGGACGCATCGCTCACGATCTGCTCACTGGCTCGCCGGTTCTGTCGTTCAGCCAGAAATCGAACACCGACCGATGGGTCACCGCCTATATTCAGGACGACATCAGCCTGGTCCCGGACAGGCTCCGCCTGACGGTCGGCACCAAGGTTGAAGACAACAACTTCACCGGTTTCGAGATTCAGCCCAACGCGCGCCTGTTTTTGCGGGCAAATCCGCGCTTGGCCGCGTGGGCGTCGATCTCGCGCGCGGTGCGTACTCCGCTGCTGCTGCAACGGAACGACAACTACCAATACGGCGTCCTGATGCCGGGCGAGCCGGGCAATCCCGCGCCACTGCCGCTCTATCAGGTTCTCGCCGGCAACCCCCAATCGAAAGCGGAGAACGTTCTTGCTTACGAACTGGGGGTGCGCGGCCAGATTTCCACGCACTGGGCATTCGACTTCTCGGCGTTCTACAACCGCTATGATCACCTGATGACCGCGGATCTGACGTCGATCACGCCCATCTTCATCCCCAACATCCCGTTCCCCGTGGGGCTTTCGGGCAACTTCACCACGGCCAACAACATGAAGGGCCATGGCAAGGGATTCGAAATTCTTCTGAAGGGCGATGTCACCAACTGGTGGGAGGCTGAGGCATCCTGGTCGTATCTTGATGCAACCGAAACCGCCTATCCCAGCCGGGCGATCGCTGTGGCTGCGTTGATTCCCTTCGATGCCACGCCAGCGCATCAGTTGCGGCTGCGCAGCCGCTTCAAGTTGTCCAACAGCTTCTCGATGAACGCGGATGTTCACTACGTTGGCGCAGTCGCCCATGGAGTGATCCCCGCCCATACCGATCTTGCGCTCCGTGCGGAATATCGTGTGACGTCGGGTATGGACATCTCGTTGATCGGGAACAATCTTTTGAAAAAGGCGACCGCAGAGGTTACCTATTTCCCGCAAAACTATGTTCCGCGCACTGTTGCGCTTCAACTCAGGTCGCGATTCTAAACGGCAAAGTGATGGCCATGGCTCGTCCCGGCGGCATGAACCGCCGACATCTGATACTGGCAATTGGCCTTGCTTTGCTGGGAGCGGGCGAAGCGCGCGCGGAAGCGGGCGCCGATCTCAGCGCGGCTCTGATCTACAACATCATCCGCTTTGTCGAATTTCCCGACACCTCCTCGACACTGCGGTTGTGCGTGCGGCAGGGTGATCAATTGGCAAACGCACTGCGGCAGCTCAATGGCCGGCCTGCTGGACGCTTGCAGGTCCGCGTCGTCACGACGGAGGGCATGGAGGGGCTTCATGGGTCGTGCGACGTCGTCGTCATCGGTGGGACACCGGCCTATTCGTTCGGCCGCCCCGCCGCCGGGCAGATGCTGATCGGAGATACGGAGAATTTCGTTGAAAGCGGTGGCACGGTGGGCTTGATCCGTTTCGGTCGCCAGACGCGCTTTGCGATCAACGCCACGGCGGTCCAGCGGTCGAAGCTGCGGGTCAGTTCGCAGGTAATGCAGCTTGCCGCCAAGGTGATCAGATGACTTCGGCGGTAATGGCAAGGCGAGGGTTTACCGAACTACCCTTTCGCACAAAACTGACGCTGTTGACGCTGACCGGCACGGCGATCGCGCTGCTGGTCTCCTGTCTCGGCCTGATCGGCATGCAGATACACAACCAGCGGCTGGCCGCCCAGCAACGCTATGGCCAGATCGCCTCGGTTCTTTCTTCGAATCTGGGTGCCGCCGTGGTGTTCAACGATCCCGTTGCCGCCGACAAGATTCTCGCCTCGGTGCACAGCGTTCCCGACATCGAGTGGAGCGCCGTCATCAACCTGCAAGGGCACGTTGTCGGCCACTATGCCGCCACCCAATCGGGGGCGGGGCAGCCTGCGGTTCGATTGCAGTCGGTACTTGCTACATGTGGCAATGCCGCTGATCCCGTCTGGGGAAGCGACGATGAAAGCCTGTGCGTGCCGGTCCGTATCGACGATGGCAAGGTTGGCGTGCTGGTGCTTGGTCTTCAGAACCGGGCGCTGGTCAAGATACTGAGCGACAACATCGGCATAGCGATTCTTCTGTTCGGCCTTTGCCTTGGCGTGGGCTATTCGGTCTCGGCCATTCTGCAACGCATGGTGTTCCGTCCGCTTGACCGGTTGCAGCAAACCATGCGCAAAATCGGCAGTTCGGGCGACTATCAGATGCGCCTTCAGCCCTTCAGCGATCCTGATTTCAATCAGATCATCGGCAGCTTCAATGCCATGCTCGATGAAATTGCCCGCCGCAACGATGCGCTTTCCGATACGATGGGGCAATTGCGTGCGGCGCATGACCGTGCCGAGCATGCCAACATCGCCAAGTCGCAGTTCCTTGCCAACATGAGCCACGAGTTGCGCACCCCGCTCAACGCTATCATCGGCTATACCGAGGTGCTTCAGGACGAATTGGAACAGCGGGGCAACACGCGCTCGCTTGAGGATGTGAAGTGGGTTTACAGTTCAGCCCAGCAACTCCTCGAACTGATCAATGGGCTTCTCGACCTCTCGAAGATCGAGGCGGGGCGCATGGAAGTGGAAATCTGCAGCTTCGATATCCGCAAGCTGTTGCGCGAGGTTGAAGCGCTGTTGTTGCCGCTTGCTGCCGCCAAGCAGAATACGCTGGTGATGGAGATCGACGACACCGTAACGGCGGCCAACAACGATTCGACCAAACTGCGCCAGTGCCTGCTCAATCTCGGCAGCAATGCCTGCAAGTTCACCGAGGGTGGCTTCGTCCACATCCACGCCCGCAACGACGGCGACGACCTGGTGTTTGACGTTGCGGATACGGGGATCGGGCTTACCGAAGCCGAGGCGCAGAAGCTGTTCCAACCATTTGTCCAGAGCGATACCTCGACCACGCGCAAGTACGGCGGCACGGGACTCGGCCTTGCCATTACGTCCCGCTTCGCAACCATGATGGGTGGAGCCGCGACGGTGGTGAGCACGCCGCGGGTCGGTTCAACCTTCACGGTCCGCATCGCGAGCGATCTCGCCAGAAAGCGGGCAGAAGGCGATACGGAGGTCAAGGTCGACACCTCGACTATCGAGGATGTCGAGGTCTGCGCGCCCAGGCCGCGTCCCGTTGCGCTGGTGATGGAGGATGAGCCGAGTTCGGTGGAGCTGCTGCGCCGCCTGCTCGAACGCAAGGGCTATGATACCGTGGTGGCGGGCGATGGTGCGGCCGGGCTTGCCATGGCGAGCAAATCGCCGCCCGATGTTATCCTGCTCGACATTGGCTTGCCGCGGTTCGACGGATGGCAGGTTCTTGAAGCCTTGCGAGAGGATCCACGCCTGCAGGCCATACCTACGGTGGTGGTCAGCGTCGATGATCGCCGTCGCAAGTCCATGGACGAAGGGGCTAGCGACCACCTGGTGAAGCCGCTCGATCGCGCCGAGCTGGACGCGGTGCTGTCGCTGTACGAACAGCGGCGCAGTGGCCGGATTCTCCTTGTCGAGGACGATGAGGCGACGCGTCGGCTGTACGAGCGCGGCATTGGCCAGTGCGGCTATGCGGTAACGTGTGCTCGCAACGGCCTTGAAGCGCTCGAACGGTTGGCCGAAGCGGAATTCGATCTAGTGGTGACCGACCTGATGATGCCCAAACTTGATGGACACGGCCTTATCGCCGCCATTGGCGAAATTGACATGCCCCGCCGTCCCGCGGTTGTGGTGATGACCGGCAAACCGCTCAGCCACGATGAGGAGCGCGGGCTGGGCGGCAAGGTCGATGCGATACTTGCGAAGGGCGAACTCAGTCCCCGTCGTCTCGCCACCAAGATTGGAACTTTGGTGCGGCAGCCCAACGAGGAGCAGGTATGATGTACCGCACGCTCCTTCAATTCTGGCAAGGACAGGAATATCCATGCTGAACCGTGAAAATTCTACGGATTTGGGATGCCCTCACATCGTCGTTATCGACGATGTCGAAGGCAACCGCGCCGTGGTATGTCGGCATCTGGAACGGTATGGCTTTGACTTCGAAGCGTTCGAAGGTGGCGAGGCCGCGCTTCGCGCGATGCAGGTGCGTCCACCGGACCTCGTCCTCCTCGATTACATGATGCCGGAGATGAACGGGGTGGATGTGTTGCGCGTCATGCGCAGCAATCCGTTTCTGGCGGAGATCCCGGTCATCATGCTGACGGCGCGGGCGGAAGGTGATGCGGTGGTCGAGGCGCTCAATGCCGGTGCGGACGACTATGTGACCAAGCCTATCGACTTTGAAGTTCTCAAGGCGCGGATCGCTTCCCATCTGGCCAAGTTCAACCGTTCCGACGGGTTGCGCAGGGCCAACGCCTCGCTCGACGAGCGGGTGACGCTGCGCGTTCTGGCGATCGACGAGCTGAAATCGGAGCTTGAACGCGAAGTGCGTCAGCGGATGGCACTTCAGCAGGAAAACGAGGCGCTGCGCAAGGAGATCGGGAGGGAACCCGCCGCCCCCGGATTCCATCCTGCCGGCGATGCCAATTGGCGGACGACCGTTGAACGGATCGGCCGCACTGTCGATGCCCTTGTCGTTGCCGCCCAGGCCGGACAACCGATGAACCGAGCCCAATTGCTCGATCTGCAATCGCAGGTGGCCAAGCTGCTGGCGCTGTAATTCAGTTCATGCGTTCGTGATCCAGCTAGGATCGGATGGGCATCACTGACGGGTGGTAGCTGCGAAGCTTGATGCCATGCGGGCCTTGTTGGCTGGAACGCCCGTCATGATCTCGAACGCGCGGGCCGCCTGGTTGATTACCATCCTGCTGCCGTCAAGCGTGCGACACCCCTTGGCGCGCGCGATGCGCAACAGCTCTGTTTCGATGGGGAAATAGACGATGTCACCAACCCAATGCCTTGGCTGGATCAGTTCCGGGGCGATCGCGGGTTGGGGGTGAGCGGCCATGCCCATCGGCGTGGTGTTGACGATGCCATCCACCGTGTCGGTGGTCAGGCTGGCCGGATCGCGGGCGATGGCCCGTCCGGGGCCGTATTCCGAGCAGATTTTCCCTGCGAGGAATTCTGCGCGGCTCACGTCCACATCCACGATTTCCAAACGCCCCGTGCCCAGTGAAACAAGCGCGCTGGCAACCGCCGCACCGGCTCCGCCGGCCCCTAGTTGCAACACGCCATGCAGGCTTGCACCGGGCAGGCCTTCGGCAAATCCTTCCTGGAATCCGGTCTTGTCGGTATTGTAGCCGACAAGTCGGCCGCTGCGCATGGCGACGGTATTCACCGCGCCCACGCTTCGCGCGCAATCGGCCAATTCGTCGAGCAAGGGGACGACCGACTGCTTGAACGGGAACGTGATGTTGACGCCAAGAAAGCCCTGATCGGCCAGACTGTGCAGCAGCGGCCCAAGCTGGGCATCGTCAAGGCCGCGCTCGGTGAAGTCGAAAAGTTCGTAGCTCAGCTCAAGCCCCTGGGCCCTGGCTTCCTGTTCATGGAGCCAGGGTGAGCGCGAGGCCTTGATGGAATGACCAACGAGTCCGGTACGGAGCATGGTAATTGGTCCTAGCGGCCGACGCTGCACCTGTCAGCGTCGGCCATGTCCGGATCAGAACTTGACCTTGGCGCCGATGTAGAAGGCGCGTCCGATCACGTCGTAGAGGGCGGTGTCAGTGCTGGTCTGGTTGCTGGCGACGAAGGGCAACCCCTTGTCGAACAGGTTGTTGATACCGCCGCGCAGTTCAAAGGTGCTGTTGATCTTGACCGAAGCGAAGGCATCCCAGGTGGCATAGGCCGGCACGCCGATCGCGACATTTGTTGGCGTGTTGACCTTGCTCACGTCGGCAAGGGCATTCTGGTATTTCCAGCGCAATCCCATGCTGAACACGTCGGAGCGGTAGCCGAAGGTGGTCAGCCCCTTCCACCGGGGAGTTGCGCGCGGCGGTACGCTCCCTTCAGAGGCAGAGCCGTTGCTGATGCCCGTGTAATCGAGGAAGGCTCCGCCCGGCAGCAACTGAACCTTGTAGTGGTTGAGGTAACCGATCGCCGAGTCGATGTAGAGCTTGCCGCTTTCAGACAGGAACCGCGCCGGGATGCCCCAATGCACCTGGATTTCGATCCCGTCGGTCTTGAGCGAGCCGAGGTTCTGGTAAGGCGTGGTGACGCTCACCAGTTGGCCGTTCGCATCGCGTTGGATCAGTTTGCAGTTGGCGTCGGTCGCGGAGTAGGTCGGGTTCGAGCCATCGAGATTGTAGCAGCCCGACAGCACGGTCAGCCCCGGCACGGGCGAAATCACGTTCTTGATCTTGATGTCGTAGTAGTCGACCGAAAGCGAGAAATCGCCAAGAATACCACTCCCGCGCGGCGCGTTGAACACGAAGCCCGCGTTGAAGGTATCCGCCTTTTCGGGGGTGATCGCCGTACTGCCCGGAGTGAGCTGCCCGGTGGCCGTGGTCTGGAACTGGTAGGTAGCGATGCTGGCTGCCGGGATTCCCTGGGCAACGCAAAGCGCGGCGACCTGGGCTGCGTTGGCCCCGGTCCGGGCGGTCGAGCGCGAATCGCACGGATCGCCCAGCGCGGCGGGAGGAGTGCCGATCGCCAACTGCGAACCCTGCGGCGGTGAGAACAGCTCGGCGATATTGGGTGCGCGCACGGCTCGCTGATAGGACCCGCGGAACAGCAGGTTTTCGGTCGGCCGCCAGCGCGCGTCAGCCTCATAGCTGGTCACCGCGCCCGACACCGAGTAGTCAGAGACGCGAGCTGCCGCGCCGATCGCCAGTTCCTTGAACATCGGCTTGTCGCTGATCAGCGGAACGTCGATCTGGCCCGCGAATTCCTTCACGCTGATCGACTTTTCCGGAACCGGAAGCTGAACGACGAAGGCTTCGACATTGCCGCCCGGAGCAAAGCCCGACAACGAGGTTACGTCACTGTCGGGAGCATAGGCATAGGTGTTCTTGCGCCAATCGGCGACCAGTGCGAGCTGGGCCGGGCCAGCGCCGAGGTCGAACAGCTTGCCGTTGATCTGGAACTGCGCCTGGGTCTGGGTCAGGCGCTCGCGGCTGACCGCGTCCTTGGTGATATAGGCTTGGCACGCCTGGGACAGCGAACGGGCATTGGCGTCTCCGAAGGGATTGAACCCGCCAGCGCAAATGGAAGCGCCGCCATCAGCCGCGTTGAGCAGCGTCTGCACCCGGCTCTTGAGCACGGCGTTGTGCATCACCGATTCATGCTTCGATTCGTCGTAGGAAACGAAGCCGTCGAAGGTCCAGCCGCTGGCGATGTTGCCTTTGATCCCGCCAAGGTACTGCTGGATCGTGTAGTCCTCGTCCCAGCCCTTGTAGGGAACGCCCACGTAGCGCGCGCTCCAGTTGAAGTTGGCGGTGGGGTTGGGGCGCGAGGCGAGAACGGTGCGCAGGTCGGTCGGGATGAACGGATTGGTGACAGGGATGGAGGTAAGCGTGCCAAACTGAGTCAGGCTGCCGCCGCTGTGGGTGCTGGTGGTCAGATCGACGAACATGAACTGCCCGTAAAGCTGGATGTCCGGCGTGATCTCGTAGTCCGCCTTGAGGAAGGCAGTCTTGCGGTTGAGCCCGTTGATATAGTCGATCTGCTGGCCAACCGGCATGCGGACGTTACCGCCCACGACCGCATAGCCGCCGGTTCCGTCTGGTCCCTTGTAGTTGAGCGCGCCGGTCTGGGTGAACAGCGTGCCGTCATTGTTGAAGCCAAGGTTCGACGCGAGCGGATTGCGCGCGCCCGCGACCCCGTAGGAGTTGAACAGCGCGGTCAGGACAGCGCCGCTCGGCGCGTTGGAAGCGCTGGGCACGTAAGTACCGGTGCCGATGAAGCCCGAGGGAGTGCGGGAAAAGAAGAACGGGCGCTGGTTGCCATTCAACGGGTCCTGCTTGGTATAGGAGAAAGCGGCGATGACATGGCCGCGATCCTGGGCAAAGCTTGATCCGAACGCCACCGAACCCTTGAACTTGAAAGCATCGCCGCGCGCGCTGATCGCGCTTTGCGCATCGGCGACGATGCCCTGGAGTGAGCGCACCGTCTTGAAGTTCACCACGCCCGACATCGCGTCGGAGCCATAAACCGCCGAGGCGCCGCCCGTGATCGCGTCAACCCCGCCGATAATCGCGTCAGGAAGGATATTGATATCGACATTGCCGCGAATGTCCGACGCGGGCAGGCGGCGGCCGTCGAGCAGCACGAGGTTGCGGTTGGTGCCAAGACCATGAAGGTTGATGGTGGCGCGGCCGCCGGTGCCCTGTCCGCCAGTGGCCTCGTTGCCGCCGACCGTGAAGCCCGGAAGCTGGTTGAGAGCGTCGACCAGTTCGGCCTTGCCGCTTTCCTTGATCGCCGCGTCAGACACCGAAACGATCGGGCTGACGGCGGTATTGTTGGGGCGCTGGATCAGCGAGCCAGTGACGACGATCTGGTTTGCGTCGTTCGAATCGGCGCTGTTCGCCGCTGACGCAGGCGCATCCTGCGCCATGGCCGGTGCGGCCAAAGCCGTCGCAACAGCCAGAAACGAAACGGAAATCGCGTTGCGCGAGCCAATCTTACGCATGGTTCAAACCCCTCCCGAGGCGGACATCTCGTTGCCAGCCTTCGCACTGCATTTATGTTACGAACTGGTTCCTGTCAATTACTCGGAACGGGATTTTGATTTGCCCTGCACCGCAAAGGTGCAGGCGGCACAGGCGAGCAGGGGCAGGCAGTAGGTGCCGAACAGAACCGGAAGGCTGACCTTTGCGGCCATGAGATGACCCCCGAACCACGGTCCGACTATCGCTCCGG
>JAGWUU010000086.1 GCA_028868335.1 Sphingomonadales bacterium
CAGTGACTTCCATTTCTACGACATCATGGCGACCCGCGGTTATGACCGCGTCACCGTTGATCGCTGCCTGGCTGACAGGCCGATGGCCGAGCGACTCGGCGCGCAGGCGAAGGGTGGGGCCGATCTTGGCATAACCGGCACGCCAAGCTTCACGATAAACGGTTCGCTGCTGACGGGAACCTACGAATGGTCGGTCCTGAAGCCTCAGATCGACGCCGCCCTTTGACGCTTCGCCAAATCCGACCCGCAGGAGGTTCCATGACTGCAATTGCCCTTCGCCGCCTTGTTCTTGCCGCGTCCATCGCCCCGCTGGCGCTGGGCCTTGCCGCCTGCAAGAAGGATGATGCCAAGACCGCCAATCTGAGCGGAGCACCGATCGCCAAGATCGCCGCACCGGCGGGCAAGGCCTGGTCCGAAGTCGTCGCGGTCACGCCCGAAGGCGGCTACCTCGTCGGCAATCCCCAGGCGCCGATCAAGCTGGTGGAGTTTGGCGCGCTATCCTGTTCGCACTGCGCCGAATTCTCGGAGAAGGGGAGCGGGGAGATGAAGGCGAATTTCATCGACTCGGGACGTGTCAGCTACGAACTGCGCCTGATGCTCAACAACGTGCTCGACATGCCGGCGGCGATGCTGACGACCTGCGGTTCGCCCGATGCGGTAGTCCCGTTGGCCGACCAGTTCTGGGCATGGCAGAAGACGATGTTCGACAACCTGAAGGCCGCCGGTGAAAACAAGCTCAACGCAATCAACCAGTTGCCGCGCCAGCAACAAGCCGCTGCCACCGCCTCGCTGACCGGCATGGATCAATTCTTCTCTGCCCGTGGCATCGCCAAGGATCAGGCTTCCACCTGCCTGGCGGATACGGCCAGGGCGGAAAAGCTGGCCAAAGCGGCGAGCGACTATGCCTCGACCTACCAGATCGAGGGAACGCCGACGTTCTACGTCAATGGCAAAAAGCTCGAGGTGAACACCTGGGAAACGGTCAAGCCCCAACTGGAGCAGATGGGCGCGCGCTAGGACTCAGTCCGCACGTGTCTTTGGCTTGCTCGAATGCCGCGATTCCTGTGGAAGATCGCGGCATTCGTCGCCTTGGGCGCTTTGAAACCCCGGCTGTGCTGGTCTAGCCTTGGTCGATTATATCGAAATCCGAACACAGGACGCCCGATGACCCCTTATACGCTCCGTCGCCTTGCCCTGCTTGCCGCCCTTGCCCCGCTCGCGCTGGGGGTCGCGGCCTGCAAGAAGGCTGCGACCGACACCGCCGCCCCCAGCGGCGCGGCGATCGCCAAGGTAGCCCCTCCGGCGGGCAAGACCTGGTCCGACGTGATCGCCACCACGCCAGAGGGCGGCTATCTGATGGGCAACCCACAGGCGCCGATCAAGCTGGTCGAATACGGCTCCCTCACTTGCCCGCACTGCGCCGAATTCGCGGAGAAGGCCACTGCGGATATTCGTGACAAGTTCGTCGCCAGCGGCCGGGTCAGCTATGAGTTCCGCAACTTCATCCGCGACGCGATTGACCTGACTGCCACGCAGCTCACCCATTGCGGTTCGCCGGAAAGTTTCTTCCCGCTGACCGAGCAGGTCTTCGCCAACCAGAAGTCGTTCTTCGAAAAGGCACAGGCGGCGGGCAAGCCGGCGCAGGACGCTGCGTTCCAGCAGCCTGCCGACAAGCGTGGTCCGGCGATCGGCCAGTTGACCGGCTTGACCGACTTCTTCGCCGCGCGCGGAATCTCAAAGGATCAGGCAAATGCCTGCCTCGCCGATTCCGCCAAGGCCGAGGCGATGGCTGCCCAGGTCACCAAACAGGCCGACCAGTACCAGATCGAGGGGACGCCAACTTTCCTGATCAACGGCAAGAAAATCGACGCGAACACCTGGGAAACCGTCAAGCCCGAGCTTGAGCGGCTCGGCGCCCGCTAGGCGGCCAGGGGGAACGGACCGGCACGATGCGGATCAAGCGGCTCAAGCTCTCGGGATTCAAGAGCTTTGTCGAGCCGGCTGAGTTGCGTATCGAACCAGGGTTGACCGGCGTTGTCGGGCCCAACGGCTGCGGCAAGTCCAATCTGCTTGAGGCGATCCGCTGGGTGATGGGCGAAAGCTCGGCCAAGTCGATGCGCGGCGGCGGCATGGAAGACGTGATCTTCGCGGGCACCGCGCAGCGCCCCCCGCGCGATTTCGCCGAGGTTGTCCTGCTCGCCGATGCGGGCGACAACGACAGCGAACTGGAAGTCGTCCGCCGTATCGAGCGGGGTGCAGGCAGCGCCTATCGCGTCAACGGTCGCGACGTGCGGGCCAAGGACGTCTCGCTGGTTTTCGCCGACGCAGCGACCGGCGCTCATTCGCCCGCGCTTGTCTCTCAGGGCAAGATCGCGGCGGTAATCGCGGCCAAACCGGCCGAGCGGCGCATGATGCTGGAGGAAGCGGCGGGGATCGCCGGGCTTCACGTTCGCCGCAAGGATGCCGAACAGAAGCTCCGTGCCACGGAGGCAAACCTCGCCCGGCTCGAAGACCTGATGGGCCAGCTTGACGCGCAGATCGGGACGCTGCGGCGGCAGGCGCGGGCGGCGGAGCGATACAAGACCTTGTCCGACCGAATTCGCGTGGCCGAGGCGCGGTTGGTGTTTGCCCGCTGGCGTGACGCCGCCGCCGCCGCCGAGGCCGCGCGGGCCGAGGCTCAGGCGGCGGACGCTCGGGTTTCCGCGGCTCAGCAAGCGATGGGCGCGGCCCAGGCAGCCCAGCACGCCAGCGCCGAAGCCCTCGCCGAAGCCCGCGACGAACTGGCCGACCGGCGTGACGATGCCACCGCCCACGGCCACCGGATGGCCCAGTTGACCAGTCAGCTTGAAGCCGCCGAGGAGCGGTTGAAAGACCTCGAGCGGCAGCACCGCCGCCTCGAGGAGGACCGCGGCGATGCCGACCGTCTCACCCGCGATGCCGCTGAGGCACTTGCCCGGATCGAGCGGGAACTCGCCGATGGCGAAGCCGCGCTCGAGGCGGACGAACGGCGCCGTCCGGTAATCGTCGCCGCGCTCGACGATGCCGACCGCAACCTGCGTCAGGCCGAACTTGCACTGGCCAAGGCCACCGCCGACCAGGCCGGAGTCGAAGCCGAATGGCGCGTCGCCGATGCCGAGGTGGCTGCCGTCCGGCAACGCCTCTCCCGACTCGACGCCGAAGCGCGGCGGCAGCAGGACTTGCGCGATGCGCTCACGCGTGAGAGCGATCCTGACGCGGCGCTGGCCGAAGCCGGGCACGCCCGCGATGCAGCCGCCGCAGCGCTTGTCGATGCGCGCGCCCGACTTGAGGCCGATCAGGCACGCAAGGGTGAATTGCAGGCGGCGCGCGATGCAGCCTCATCGGCGTTGGCGGCGGCCAGGGCCGACCTCACCGGAATCGAGCGCGAATGGCAGGCGCTAGACCGCGATCGCCAGGCGCGCGCCAAGCAGGCGGCGGGCAAGCACGGCCGCGCGGCATTGGATAGCGTCCGCGCCGCACCGGGCTACGAACGGGCGCTCGCCGCGGTTCTCGGCCGCGATGCCAAGGCGCCAATCGGACCGGCACCCGCGGGCGAGGACGGCCGCTATTGGACCGGCGCCGATGCTCCCTCCGCCGTGACGCGCAGCCTTGCCGCCTACGTCACCCAATGCCCGCCCGAACTGGCGGCGCGGCTGGCGCTGGTCCACGTTTCCGAAACAGACGATGGCCGGGTGCTGAAACCCGGCGAATGGCTGGTCACGCTGGAGGGCCGCATCCGCCGCTGGGACGGTTTCGTCGCGCGCGGCGAGGGAGCGGCGGAGGCCGCCCGGCTCGAGGCGGAGAACCGCCTGTCCAGTCTGGAAGCGGAACTGCCTGCCAAACGTGCCGTGGTCGCTCAAGCCGAGCAGGTTTCGGCGCAGGTCCAAAGCGAACTGACCGAAGTGCAGACCGGGGCGATCGCCGCCGAGCGCGCAGTCGCCCAGGCGAGCGAGGCGGAACGCATGGCCCTGCGCGCGGTCGACCAGGCCGAGGCTGCCAAGGCCAGACTTGAGGCGCGCCGCGAGGAACTCGCCGCCGCTGCCACCGATTTGGCGGAGCAGGTCCGGCAGGCCGAAGCGGAACGCGCCGTCGCCGAGGAGCGCCGCGCTACCCTGCCCGATCCCGCCACCGGCCGGGCCCAGCTCGCCGCCGCCCAGGCCCGCCATGATACGGCGCGGCAAGGGCTCCAATCCGCAACGGCCGGGCTCGCCGCGCATGACCAGGCCCTCGCCGTTGCGCGGGAACGGTGCAACACCCAGCGCGCCGACATCAAGTCCTGGCAAGCCCGTGCAGGCGATGCCGCCGGTCGCCTCGCAGCAATGGAGCGCCGCTTCACGGAAATCGGGGAAGAGCGGGCAGTGGTCGCCGCCAAACCCGCCGGGCTGATGCGCGAGATCGAGGCTGGCGACGAGGTACGCTCACGCCTCGCCGCGGAACTGGCCACCGCCGAGGCCAGGGTCAACGAAGCGGGAACGGCGGCCCGCACCGCCGAGCAGGCCTTTTCCTCCGCGAACGAGGCGTTGAGCCAGGCGCGCGAAGGGCGCGCCGGTGCCGCCGCCCGAGCCGAGAACGAGGAAGCCCGACGGCAGGAAATGGCCGGCATTTCGGGCGAGCGCTTCCAGTGCCCGCCGCCCTTGCTGCCCGAGCGTTTTGACTTCCAGTCCGCCGAGGTCGGCCCCGCGCCGCAGGAAAGCGCCGAGCACGACAAGCTGGTCGCGGACCGTGAGCGGCTTGGCCCGGTCAATCTCGTCGCCGCCGACGAGTTGGCCTCTGCCGAGGCAAAACATGGCGCCAGCCTTGCCGAGCAGGCCGAACTGACCGAAGCGGTGCACCGCCTGCGCGGCTCGATCGGCAACCTCAACCGCGAAGGACGCGAGCGCCTGCGCGCGGCCTTCGAGGCGGTCGATGGGCATTTCCAGCGGCTGTTCACCCGGCTGTTCGAAGGCGGCCAGGCCCACCTCGCGCTGGTCGATTCGGACGATCCGCTTGAAGCAGGACTGGAGATCTATGCCCAGCCGCCGGGCAAGCGGTTGCAATCGCTCACCCTGCTGTCGGGCGGCGAGCAGGCGCTGACGGCGATCGCGCTGATCTTCGCGCTGTTCCTTACCAACCCTGCCCCGATCTGCGTGCTCGACGAAGTCGACGCGCCGCTGGATGACGCCAATATCGAGCGCTTCTGCGACCTGCTTGAGGCGATGACCGAGGAAACCGACACTCGCTACCTGATCGTTACCCACAACGCCGTGACCATGAGCCGAATGCACCGCCTGTTCGGCGTGACCATGGTGGAGCGCGGGGTATCGCGGCTGGTCAGCGTCGACCTGGAGGGTGCGGAAGAGCTGCTGGCGGCGGAGTGATCGGCGAGTGACCGGCCCCGATCAGGTGGGGGCGGTCAATCCAGCACGAACCTTGGTCCCGTCCCGCCGGTCCCGGCGCGATCGTCGCGGTTGTAGAGTTGGCAGCGAGTCAGGCTCAGGCAGCCGCAGCCGATGCATTCGTCGAGCTTGCGGCGCGTCAGGCTGAGCAGCGCAATCTTCTTGTCGATCTGACCGCGCATCGACCGGCTGATCTTCTGCCAATCGCTCTGCGTCGGGGTGCGTCCACGGGGGAGCTTCGACAGTTCCTCCTCGATCTCCGTCAAGCCCAGCCCCAGCTTCTGCGCGATCAGGATGAAGCTCAGCCGGCGGATGTCGCTGCGCAGGAACCGACGCTGGTTGCCCATGGTGCGATAGGGCGCGATCAGGCCCTTGTCCTCGTAGAAGCGGATCGCCGACACGGCGAGGCCGGTCCGTCGCGCCAGCTCTCCGATCGGCAGAAGATCGTTCTTGTCCATCCGCAAAAATCCCCGCACCCGCCCGAAAATGCTTGACCTCAAGCTACCTTGAGGTTGCACAAGAAACAAGCGCCGCATCGACTTCTTGCGGCAAAGCGTTGGAAATCAAGGATCGAATCATGCCCACAGGTTTTCTCGAACATGCCAACATCACCGTCAGCGAACCCGATCGCTCCAGCGCCCTGTTGCAGGACCTGTGCGGCTGGCACGAGCGCTGGCGCGGCCCGTCACAACTTGGCGGATGGACGATCCATGTCGGCAACGATCGCGACTACCTGGCGATCTACACCGATGGCAAACCGCACGACCACTTCGCCAAAGGCGTGCCGCTCAACCACATCGGACTGGTGGTCGACGACCTCGACGCGGCAGAGCGGATCGTGGTTCAGGCCGGGCTGGTCCCGTTCAACCACATGGACTACGACCCCGGCCGACGGTTCTACTTTTTCGACTGGGACGGGATCGAGTTTGAAATCGTCTCGTACACCTGATCGGCCAATCGGCGGACCGGCTACTTCATCCGGGCGCAGCCGCGATCGGTGCGGCCGCTGTGCACCAGCGTAGCGGTGAAGGGATAGGTCGCATCGCTCATCCCGTCGCTGCACTCGATCGGCGTCAGTTCGAGCACGAACGGCCGCCGGTTGAGCCGGGCGACATAGCGCGTGACCTTGCCCTGATGCTTCTCGACCGAGGAGACGACCACGCCGTTGACCATGCCAGGCGTCGAATAGCGCAGCCTTCCCTTGGGCATCACGTCCACCGACCAGAATGGCTCGGTGCCAACCGCCTGCATGTGCTTTTCGGGCTTGGCTGCGGTGGCGGGCTTTGGGGTCGGCGTAGGCGTCGGAACCGGTGGAGGAGGAGCCGGCGTTGCGGCCGCCCGGGGTTCGGCGGTGGTGGCCGCGACCGCCTCAGCGGTGGCGCTCGGCTGCGGCGTCGGCGCGGCCTTGTCGCACCCGGCCAGAACCAGCAGCCCGATCAGCGCCACGCTACGCATTGCCGACCACCCAGCAGGCGAGCGCGACAAGCAACCCGGCCGTGCGGTTCGAGCGAAAGCGGGCAAGGGCATTGTCGGCATTGTCGGGCTCCAGCGTCAATGCTTGCCAACTCAGGTGCAGCGCGGCGGGGGCCAAGGCAAGCAGCGCCACCCAATCGGGGCGAAGCAGCCAAAAGGCAAGCGCCCATGCACCGATCGCCAGCGTGTAGAATGCGATTACCCCCGGTTTGACATGCCGCCCCAGCGTCAGCGCCGAAGATCCGACGCCGATAGCCGCATCGTCCTCGCGGTCCTGGCAGGCGTAGATCGTGTCGTAACCCACGCACCACGCCCAGGCTCCGACGTAGAGCGCGGCGAGCGCGGCGAGGCCGTCGCCGCGGATCGCGACCCAGCCGACCGGCGCGCCCCAGGTGAACACCAGCCCGAGCCATGCCTGCGGGAAGCCCGTAATCCGCTTCATGAAAGGATAGGCCGCGACCAGCCCCAGGCTGCCCAGCGCCACAAGCTGCGCCTCACGCCGCAGTTGAAGCAGCACGACCAGGCCCGCCAGGCACAAGACGACCAGCCAGACCCAGGCCGCGCGCTTGCTGACCCGGCCGCTCGCCACGGGGCGCAGCGCGGTGCGCACTACCCGGCGGTCAATGTCGGCATCGACTACGTCATTGTAAACGCAGCCCGCTCCGCGCATCGCGATCGAACCGAGCAGCAGCCACAACAGCAGGTCCCACCGCCCGGCTCCGCCAGCCAACAGGATTCCCCACGCGCACGGCCAGTAGAGCAACCACCAGCCGATCGGCCGATCGAAGCGGGCAAGCTGCGCATAGTCACGCCACGGCTGGGGCAAGGCGGCGACGATCCCGCGATGCTGGGTATCGGGAACGATCTGGGCTTCAGCCATGAGGACACGGTGCTGCGATGAACATTGCGCGTCATTGCCACAGCATGACCCGGCGCGACAATGCGGGTCTTGAGTTGCCCGCCAGGAAACAAGTCCCCGGGGTTCGATTGCCCATACAGATTTCTCGGCGGATTTGGAGGCCAGCGGTCCGCGCGACCAACTCGCACCGCTGGCCTCCGCCCCCTACGCCACGCTCCGCACGTAACAGGCGACCCGGCCCTGATTTGCGTTGATTGGCGCTGGATGTGTAAGGTCGGTCCCCGCAAAACCGGTATGCGCTCCCGACCGGCTGAATCTTTCGATCATGTGGGCGAAGATGCTCGGGTGCAGCGGGCGCTCGAATCGGACGCCGATCTGGTCGCCCTTTACCCAGCGCGCAAATCCCGTCATCTCCTCGAAGCCTTCCGGTTTGATGATGACGCGCTGGTCCACCTGAACGAAACAGCATTCGGCCAGCAGGCGGCAGCCGGTCGTGGACAGCTCGATCAGCCTGACCCCTGGAACGACCTGAAGCCCCGTCCTGAAGCGGATATGCTTGTGGAGGAGGGATCTCGGGGATTGACGTCGTTCCTCACAGCTCATGGAGCCCTTCCTGTCATATGTGAACTTACCTGTCACATATAAAATAGTCTGATAATCGTTTACAAAACGTGATCGCCTTGATGCGGGGAACGCGGCAAGCCTTGATCTGGGAAGGAAACTTAATCACCCACTAACCATGCTTGGCTAAGGACGGCCCATGGACGAAGCGATAGTTCAGGATGGCGATCTGGCCGAACCGGGCCAACGCGCATATTCGCGCTACGCAATGCCGCGCATGACGATAGTGGGGCCGCATCTCATCGCGGTTGTGGTCGCGCTGATCATTGCCTTTGCGATCACCGCCACCAACCTGACGATATTCTATCTGGGCAAGCAGGATTTGGTGCTGCTTTTTGCGGAGCTGGTGCTGCTTTACGCGGTCAGTTTTCGATTGAAGCCACGCCAGACGCCGATCGCGATCGGCCTTCGTTCCGTGTTTGTCGGCGCGGGCGCGGTGCTGGCCCTGTGCATTGCCGGCCATTTCTGGGTTCTCGACAATTACGACATGAGCCGTGACGAACAGATGGCGACCTTTGACGCCATGGTCTTTCGCGGCGGTCACCTCGCCCAGGCCTTGCCGACATTGTGGCGCGATCATGCCGAAGCGCTCAATCTCAACTTCATGCTGCCGGCGGAGCATCGCGGGGCGTGGATTTCGGGCTATCTGCCGGGCAATGCGGCGCTGCGCGCATTAGTGAGTCTGGCGGGAACCCAGGTGATCACCGGGCCCCTGCTGACAGCTCTGGGTGCGATCGCGATGTGGGGCTGCGCCCGCCGCATATGGCCAACGAACCGCGAGGCGGCAGCGGTCGCGCTGCTGCTCTATCTCGGTGCGGGTCAGATCACGATGACCGGGATGACGGCCTACGCCATGCCCGCGCATCTTACCTTGAATCTGGTCTGGTTGTGGCTGTTCCTGCGCAAGTCGCTGCTGACCGATCTTGCAGCGCTTGTGGTCGGCTTCATCGCCGTGGGCCTGCACCAGCCTTTGATGCACCCGGTATTCGCCGGGCCGTTGCTTTGCCTGCTGATCCTGCCCGAAAGGCAGTGGAAGCGCGCCGTGCTGTTCGCGCTGGGCTATGCCGCGATCGGGCTGTTCTGGCTGTCGTGGCCGGGATGGAGCTGGGCCATGGTCCAGGCAGGGCCGGTCGCCGCGCAACCCGCCGGGGTCGATTACCTGACCCGATTGACGCAAACCGTGCAGAACCTGGGAACGACGGGCATTCTGATAATGCTGGCAAACCTGTTGCGCTTCATCGCGTGGCAGCACCTCCTGCTGATTCCGCTATTGCTCATCGGCATCGGGATCGCGCGCCGGGATCGCCTTGCCGGGGCGCTGGCAACCGCACCGATCCTGATGATCGCCATCATGACGGTGATCCTTCCCTACCAGGGGCACGGATTCGGCTATCGCTATCTCCATGCCCTCAACGGCAACTGCATCCTGATTGCGGTTTACGGCTGGATGTCGCTGGGTGAGCGTCGCGCCGAATGGCGCGGACTGCTGCTTCGCAGCACCGCGGCGAGCATTGCCGTGATCCTGCCCCTTCAGGCGTGGATGGCGCATGGCTTCTACGCGTCCTCCGCCGAGGCATCGACGAAGATCTCCGCGCTCGACGCGGACTATGCGATCATCGGGAGAAGCGACGTCCCGTTCGCGTTCGATCTCGTCTATAATCCGCCACTGCTGGACCGACGCCCCGTCCGCCTGGTCCGCGACAAGGTCGATCCCGGCCTGATCGACGCGATCTGCCGCCGTCATGCGTCGGTCGCTCTTGTAGGCAGCGGCATTCTCAAGCCAATTGGCGATACCTTCGACATCCGCGATCCGATCGGCGCCAATCATGCCAACGCCGCGCTTGCTCCGGTGCTGGTCAAGGCGGGCTGCACCGTCAGTCATACAAACTGATCCTTCTCCGCGAACGGAGCGGTTCGCTGCCGCTATCGCACCTGCCGCGAATGGGTTAGGGATCGCGCCCATGCCCGCAACCCCCGCCTGGCCGCCCAAGAGCGCACCGCGCCTGTTCGTGCCGCATCCGCTTGCACAGGGTGCGGAGGTTGCGTTGGATGGGTCCCAGGCCCACTATCTGGCGCGGGTCATGCGGGTGTCGGTGAGCGATGCCGTAATCCTGTGCGACAATGCGACCGGCGAATGGGTTGCGCGCGTCACCGCGGCCAGCAAGCATGCCATATCGCTGATCGCCGAAACATGCCTGCGCCAGCGAGAGGACGTTCCCGATTTCACGCTCTGCGCCGCGCTGCTCAAGAAGGACAGGTTCGACCTTGTGCTGGAAAAGGCCTGCGAACTGGGCGTCGCACGAATTCAGCCGGTGCTGACCCGGCGGTGCGTTGCCGACAAGCTCAACCTCGATCGTGCTGGCGCGATACTGATCGAAGCCGCCGAGCAATGCGCCCGCACCGCCCTTCCGACGCTGCTGCCACCGATCAGGCTCGATGCGCTGCTGAAGGACTGGCCAGCCGAACGCGCGCTGTTCTTTGCCGACGAGAATGGTGGCGAGAGCGCCGCCGCCGCTTTCGCATCGAGTCAGGGCCCCGCCGCGTTGCTGACCGGTCCCGAAGGCGGGTTCGACGAGGCTGAGCGTGCAGCCGTCCGCGCCCTGCCCCAGGGTCGCGCGATCTCGCTTGGTCCGCGCATCCTGCGCGGCG
>JAGWUU010000359.1 GCA_028868335.1 Sphingomonadales bacterium
CCGGGAATACGACCCACGTGTCACCTGCATAGCGCGCTCGCAGCGCTTCGAATCGATCCCAGCCTGGCCCGTTGGTACGCAGCGACAGAAGCCCGATCGGATTGATGAATGAAGACTGCGGATTCATGTATCCGGCCAGGTAAGACTCCGAAGAGAGCCCCACGACGACGAACAGAGCGGGCTTGTCGCGCAGCACGGATGGAATCGAAGCCGGCAACCACTCTGCGGACCATGGATGAGGATTCCAGCGCGGGTTTCCAGGAATTGCGGCATGCGCGGTCTGAAGGATCACCACGATGGCGCAAGCAGCCAACCCGACCCGGGCTCCCAGAAGCCGGGTCGCCGCGACATAACAGAAAGGCCCGAGCAAGAAGAGCAGGGGAAGTGCGTAGCGGCCGTTTGCCGACGTGGCAAACCAGAGTGCCAACGCGGAAAGGAAATACGTGCCCACGACTCTCAGGCGCGGCTCGGGCGCGAGCGCGCCGAAGACCGGCAGAGACCTGCGAAGCCGCAACAGCACGACCCCAAGCAGCAGCAGAATGAGCACGGCCGGGCGGATGTCGGGCGCCACCACCTCGGTGTAGATCCACGACGACTGCTCCGCCATTCGCATGGGAAGCGAGAGCAGCGCGCCCAGAGACTGAGGGACGAAGCGATCCAGACGCATCGATTCGGCTGGGAAATCGGGGGCGCGAAAGATCTGGTTGAAGAGTGGAAAGACGGGGCTGCCAAACAGGTGCTGAAGCTTCCAACCCCACCATGCGTAAAGCAACAGGAATCCAATGCCCATCGCAGCCGAAGCCTGAATCAGCGCCTTGGCGCGGCCGGCGGTGGAGCGAACCTCGACACAGAATGCGGTCGCAAGCAAAGTGGCCGCGGCAAACGGAACATTGGTCAGCTTCAGGGCCACTGCCGCACCGGCCAATGCCGCGGCGGCGCAGAAGTTCGGCACGGTTTGTCGGCGGCAAATCAACCACAACCCCGCCATGACGGGCACCGCCGTCGACGCGTCCACGAAACTGCTGCCCAGTTGACTCGCATAGATCGCAGTCGCGCAACCCAGGAACGCCACCACAGCCGCCGAAAGGCGCGGGGCGGGAGACTGTGAAGTGAATTCTCGAGCAATCAGGTAGACGAAAAAGGCATCCAGCGACTGAATCAGCGCGAGGCCCGAGCCAATCTGCAGCGCGGACCAGCCGGCCTGGTTCATCAAAGCGAACGGCAGGAAGGGCAGGGGATTCATGTACCCCTGGTAGCCGGCGGCGAAAAAATCCTGGGCCAGGCGATCCTGGACCATCAATTGGGCGGCGTACGCGTGGTAGTTGAAGTAATCCCAATTGAGATCACGCCCGAGAAGGTAGTTCAGCCCCACGCTCATCAAGGCGCAGACGAGGGCGGCGCAGCCCAACTCAAGATGATCGAGTTGCGCCTTCGCGCAATGCAGCGACGTTGGCAAGTCAACTTGCCCGCCCTCGCCGCCCGTGTCGCGGACGATCGCCGTCATCGGGCACGAGCCGTCGGACGCTCGTGGGCTCGAAGATCGAGCACGCCGAGGAACAGCGACGCGAAGAAGGTCTGCAGGCCCAACATCGCCAGAGTGAGTGAGGGGATGACGATTCGCATGCCCACGGTGGGATCGAATGCGCCAAAGTGAGCGCGGTCCCAAGCAAGGACCGATTCGACCGACATGGCTGTTCCGGCAGCCAGCAGCGCCAACCCGCAGAGCAGGCCTCGCTCGAACGTGAACAGGCGCCGAAAGCGCTCGACGAGCGCACTTGGGGGAAGGATGCCGTGCTCCGCCGCAAAGACCTGGGAGCAAAGCGCCAATGTCAGCATCTGTGCGCCCGCGATCACCGCACCGGCAAAGAACAGCATCGTGTGCACGTCGAGCGTCACGGAACCGAAGGCGAGCGGTCCGGGCAACAGTGCCAGCAACCCTGCGGCGCCGCATGCGCCCAGCACCAGGCCGGGATACAGGAACAGCCAGCGGGGGCTGAACAACAGCAGGAAGCGAAGGTGTCGCCATCCGTCCCGCCAGCTGCGCAAGTGCGGCGGACGGTCGCGTCCGTCGGGCGACAGCGTGGTCGGAACCTCGGCGATCCGCAGTCCGTGAAGCGATGCCTTGACGACCATTTCGCTC
>JAGWUU010000360.1 GCA_028868335.1 Sphingomonadales bacterium
TCGAACATCCACAGCGCCAGCCCCAGCGTCCACATGTTCTTGCAGCGCAGCGCTTCCTTGTTGCCCAGCCCGAAAGGCTTGACCGATTCCATCGTCAGCGCGCTGATATCGAAGGCCAGCACCTGCCATTTGGCCAGGCTGCCATCTTCGAGCGGATTGCTCTCGTACTTGGCCTTTTCAAGGTTGCGCTTGGTGAACTCGCCGGTGTCGACAATGATCAGCCCGCCAGGCTTGAGCGAGCCGAGGTTGGTCTTGAGCGCGGCCGGGTTCATCGCCACCAGAACGTCGGGTGCATCGCCGGCAGTGTCGATCTCGGTCGAGCCGAAATTGATCTGGAACGCCGAAACCCCGAACAGCGTGCCCTGCGGCGCACGGATCTCAGCCGGAAAATCGGGGAAGGTGGCAAAATCGTTGCCAGAAAGCGCGCTCGACAGGGTGAATTGCCCCCCCGTCAATTGCATCCCGTCGCCCGAGTCGCCCGCAAAGCGGACGACTACGGCCTCGGGATGGTTGCGGGTAGATGCTTCGGGCTCGGCGAGTTGGGTGGCCATTGCATTTCCTTGTAGGACGTATCGGCGCCCTAGTCCCCTCCTGCCCGACGGTGCAATCAAGAAAAACTGCGCCTAGGCAAATGCACAAGAGGACCGCCAAGGCGGCTAGTCAAGGTCCATAACACCTCTTAACCTGTCGATTAAACCATCCGGCGAGAGGACTAGCCCCCATGAGCACGACTACATCGATCATTCGCGAAGACGTCCAGGGCTTTCTGGCGCTGGTCAACGGCTTGCCCGCGCCCGAGTCGCTGGTGGCCGATGAGCAACGTGCGGGTTACCTCGTCCTGAAGTCCATGACCGAGGCCGACCCGCGGCCGATGGCGGTGATCAAGGACCTGACTTGCCCCGGTCCGGCCGGACCAATCCCGCTGCGCTTCTATGACGTGCGCGACAGCCGCGATCCCTCGCCGGTGATCCTGTTCTTCCATGGCGGCGGCTTCGTGATCGGCGATCTCGATACCCACAACGCGCTGTGCACCGAGCTTTCCGCCGAACTCGATCTGCCGGTACTGGCGGTTCACTATCGCCTCGCCCCCGAGCACCCCTTCCCCGCCGCGCCCGACGATTGCGAGGCGGCGGCGCGCTGGCTGGCGAGCAGTCCGGCGGCACTGGGGCGCACCGTCACAGGGCTAGCCACGATAGGCGGCAGCGCCGGCGGCAACCTTGCCACCGTAACCGCGCGCGCCCTTTGCGACAAACCGGCGGATGCGCCGATGCTGCTTCAAGTCCTGCTCTATCCCGCCACTGACGAATCGCAGGACGGATCGATGATGCGTTTTGCTGAGGGACACTTGCTGACGAAGGCGGCGATGGACTGGTTCTACGCACTCTATCAGCCCACCAGCGGCGATCCGCGTGCCTTTCCCCTTCACGCCAGCGCTGAGGGAATGTGCCCGTCGATCGTCGCCACGGCGGGGCTTGATCCCTTGCAGGACCAGGGGCGGCGCATGGCGGCCAAGCTGGTCGAGGCGGGGATCGACACGACCTATCTCCACGTCGCCGGGATGACCCATGATTTTACCACCACCCGCAAGGCCCTGCCCAGCGCGGCGGCGGCAACGGCGAAGATCATTGCGGCGATGAAGTTGATGCTGACGCGGGTATAGGGCTAAGGCCCCCGCATGAACGATCCTTTTGCCAACCTCCCCTATCGCCCTTGCGTCGGCGTCATGCTGGTCAACGCCGATGGGCTGGCCTTTGTCGGCAAGCGCATCGACACGCGCGGCCAGCCGGATGAGGGCGGCACCTACTGGCAGATGCCGCAGGGCGGAATCGACGACGGCGAGGATTTGCGCGATGCCGCCCTTCGCGAACTGTGGGAGGAAACGGGGGTGGAGGAACGCCACGTCACCCTGCTCGCCCAGACCCGCGAGGAGGTGTTCTATGATCTGCCGGACGACCTGATCGGCAAACTGTGGGGCGGCAAATATCGCGGCCAGCGCCAGCACTGGATGCTCGCGCGCTTTCTCGGCGACGATGGCAACATTGATCTCAACCGCCACAACCCGCCGGAGTTCGAGGAGTGGCAATGGGTAGAGCCGGGCGAACTGCCCAACCTCATCGTACCCTTCAAGAAGCGTGTC
>JAGWUU010000087.1 GCA_028868335.1 Sphingomonadales bacterium
AATAGCGCACGCGCACGAGATCGAAGCCCAGGGCCTTGGCCTCGGGCTCGACAACCTCGGTAATGCGCGCGATGTCTGCCATTCAAACTCCTATGGCCCGGCAATGTGACAATGGCGTTTGGTGCCGGCCCCGTTTGGCGCCAGCCCCTTCGTTGCGTCACAATGTCGGGATTGAGGCGCAGATAGGCGCGCCGCGTTCGAATTGCAAGCAGTTCGGCGCCGTGATTGTAAAACGCCTGCAAATCCCCTATATGGTCTTTCGCTAACGTCGCCTGCGACGGAACTTTCTGGCCCGCACGGTCTCCTCGTTCCCTTTCACGCTTCATCGCTCTCGCAGTCATCTTGCTGCGGGACAACAACGTGTTTCGTGAAAGGAATCTGGACATGCCGATCGGCACCGTAAAGTTTTTCAATGCCGCCAAGGGTTATGGCTTCATCGCGCCTGAAGAGGGCGGCGACGATGCCTTCGTCCACATCAGCGCGGTCGAACGCGCCGGGATGGCGACGCTCGATAAGGACCAGCGCGTCAAGTACGAGCTTGAGACCGACCGTCGGGGCAAGGCCTCGGCGGTGAATCTCGAATCGGCCTGACGCGGTGGCCAAAGAGGATCTCCTGACCCTTGATGGCCAGATCGACGAAATTCTCCCCGACGGGCGTTTCGGCGTCATACTGGAGAACCAGCACCGGATCATCGCCTACACAGCGGGCAAGATGCGCAAGTTTCGCATCCGCTCGGTGGTAGGCGACCGGGTTCGCGTCGAAATGACACCCTATGATCTTAGCAAGGGCCGTATTGTCTTTCGCGACAAGGGCCCTGGCGGAGCTCCGAGCGGGCCACGCAGGGGCGCGCGGCGTTAGCGCGTTTCAACACCAGACCACCATGGCCCGAACCGGGCCATGCAGGACACCAATGATACTGAAGAAAATTACCGCTGCGGCCCGGATGGCCGCACCCTGGCAGGGCAAAGCCCAGCCAAACGTCTATCCGGCCCGATGCCAGCCACTGCCGAACGGAAACGCCATGGGCGTCCTGTCCCGCAGCGAACTCCAGCAAATCGTGGCCGACCTGCTCGGCTAAACCTGCCGAGACCCTCGAACCCAAGGCTTCTATCATGGCGCAATCGGCAAGCTACTACCTGCAACAGGCAGAAATCTGTGGCCGCGATGCCGCAGCAACAAGCCTTCATAACCAACGCGCCACGCTCCTGCGATCGCAGGCGGCGTGGCTCGATCTGGCCGCGCGTGAGATCAAGATCCAGGCCGCCCGCGCCGATCGGAAAGCCGGCCCCGCCAAGGAGACAACCGTTGCCCGATGAAGCCACGCGCCCCTTCCTGATCAACCAGGATGCCGACGGAAACTATCGCCTGACGGTGCGTGATGTGCGGTACAACAGCCAGGGCTATCCGATCGTGACTGGCGTGCTGCAGTCGGAATGCTTTGTTTCGGCCAATGCTGCAAAGGCCTGGGCGCGGGATAACTTCAACGCCCGATCCGGGCAATACGCGGTAAAATAGGATCAGGCCGAACCAGGCTCGACAAATGCAAGACCAATGAAACCGCCGCTGCGCCATCGCAGTTCTGCGGGATGGAGCGTTCCGTCCTCAAGCTCGACGATCAACTGGTGGCTGCTGAACACTTCGTCGATCGTCGCGCCCTTCACGCCGCCCTCGGAAATGTCCTCGATTGCGAAGGCCCGCGGGGCTCCGTCTATATGAAGCGTCACGACACGGCCGCTCGCCGGTTCGCGTGGATGCTTGCGCCGTTCGCGCCAGGGCTTGCCGCCCTTGACCAGATGCAGCGCCACCGGCTTGTGCCCGACCGGGTCGAGCCCCATCTGCACCGCCTCGGCGAGCGGAAGGGCCGTGCCGCAACGCCCGCATTCCGCGGTGATCCGTCCGACATGCCAATTGACACCGCCGCAACCGGGGCAATGGTTTACCGCATCGGAGTGATACAGCACCTGATAGCCGCGCGCCGAGGGCCGGGACACGGTCCGCCGCGCGCCGGTAAAGGTCGCGCGGGCGTTCAAGGCAAGATGTCCGTGGCAGACTTGTCCATGCAGACCGGATTACAGTGATCGGGTTGCCAATCGCTTAACCTGAAAATTACCCTGAAAATTCAGCCTCACCCCGCGGCCTTGTCTCCAAGGCCATGCTTCTTCATGCAGTGGCGAAGCTGGTCATAGGTCAGGCCCAGCGCCCTCGCAGTCTGCCGCTGGTTGTAGCGGTTGCGGCTCAGATGGTGTTCCACGATCGCCTTCTCGTGGGCGTCAACCGCGCCGCGCAGGTCAGCGACGATGTCGAAATCGAGCCTGGCGGCTGGCTGAATCACCGGTGAAGCGGCGGGGCCGAATTCGCTGATCCGCACTGGACCGGCAGCCGGCTTCCACGGACTTTCGAACGGATCGAACTGGATGTGGCCGATCGGATCGTCCCACGAATCCCAGCGATAGACCGCACGCTCGACCACGTTGCGCAACTCGCGGACGTTTCCCGGCCAAGGGTAATCGACCAAGGCGCGCATCGCCACCTCCGAGAAACCGGGCCACTGCTCCCAGTGCAGCTCCGTCGCCATGCGCCGTCCGAAGTACTCGGCCAACACCTCAATATCGCCCTCGCGCACGCGGAGCGGCGGCAGGGTGATCACCTCGAAGCTCAAGCGGTCGAGCAGATCGGCGCGGAACCGCCCTTCCTCGGCCAGGCGCGGCAGGTCCTCGTTGGTCGCCGCGACGATGCGGACGTCAACCCGGATCGGACGCGAGGAACCGATCCGCGTCACCTCGCCATACTCGACCGCGCGCAGCAGCCGTTCCTGCGCCCCCATCGACAGCGTCGCCAGTTCGTCGAGAAAAAGCGTGCCTTTGTCGGCTTCCTCGAAACGCCCGGCCCGCGCTCTGGTAGCGCCGGTGAAGGCCCCCTGCTCATGACCGAACAATTCCGCCTCGATCAGTGTTTCCGGCAACGCCGCGCAGTTCATGGTGACGAGCGGTTCGTCCCAGCGCGTGGACAGACGGTGGAGGCGTTCGGCGACCAGTTCCTTGCCCGTCCCGCGCTCGCCGATCACCAGCACCGGGCGGCGCATCGGCGCGGCGCGGCTGGTGCGATCGACCGCATCGAGGAAAGCCTCGGACTGGCCGATGAACTGAATGTCCCGATCCATACCCAATATATAGCGAAAATTCCCAACTTCCCGCAATGGGCGCCGCATGCTGTTCGTCGAATTGTTGCGAAAGGCGCGAAAATCCGTCGCTCCCGCAAACTGGCACGCGGCTTGCTGAATGGTGAACAAACCCCATTCCACGAGGAACGCCATGTTCACCAAATACCTCCCCGCCACCCGCTCCACGCTCGACAAGGCGATCATGATTTCGATCGCCGCGATGCTGGCGATGAACGCCTTCGTCCTGACCCAGCAGCATCAGACCGCCACGCTGGCCGCTGCTCCGGTCGCCGCCGCGACCGGCGAGGCTTGAGGAGCGCTGCCATGATCAACGAAACCCGCAGCCCTTTCGACAAGGACAACCCCCTTGGGCCGGAACGCGACCAGCCCCCCGCAGGCGAACCCCAGTCCCCTCGCCTCACCCGCGTTTCGGCCCAGACCCGTATCGATGCAGAAGTTGACCGCCTGCGCCGTTCCCCGACCCCGACCCTTGGAGCACCCTTGATGGGCATTTTCAGCCGCACCCGTGACATCATCGCCGCCAACTTCAACGACTTGCTCGACAAGGCTGACGACCCTTCGAAGATGATCCGCATGATCATCCTCGAGATGGAGGAAACCCTGGTCGAGGTGCGGGCAAGCGCCGCGCGGACCATTGCCGACCAGAAGGAAATGCACCGTCACACGGTCAAGCTGGACAAGCTCCAGGCCGACTGGGCTGACAAGGCCCAGCTCGCGCTCAGCAAGAACCGCGAGGATCTCGCCCGCGCCGCGCTGGTCGAGAAGAAGAAGGCAGCCGACATGGCCGACCAGCTCAAGACCGAGATCGCGGTGCTCGACGATGCGCTGCGCGCCTATGAGATCGACATCGAGAAGCTCCAGACCCGCCTGCGCGAAGCGCGCAGCCGCCAGACAGCGATCGCAGCCCGGCTGGAAAGCGCCGAAAACCGCGTCAAGCTGCGCACCCTGCTCGCCAGCGAGCGGGTCGACGAGGCGATGGCCCGCTTCGACCAGCTCGAGCGCCGGGTCGACTACGCCGAGGGCCGCGCCGACGCGCTGGGCCTGGCCGATGGCACCAAGCAGCCCAGCCTCGCGGATGAGATCGCCGCTCTCGCCGGGCAGGACAAGATCGACGAAGAGCTTGAGGAAATGAAGCGCGCGATGGGCGCCGCGAACGGACAGAAGGAAGATTGAGCCGTGGAAGACATTCTGGTTCCCATCGTCGTCGTCCCGACGATCTTCATCGGCCTCCCGTGGATCATCCTGCACTACATCACCCGCTGGAAAACCGCCGCGACCCTGACCAACGACGACGAGGCCCTGCTCGAAGAACTGTATCAGCTCGCAAAGCGGCTGGACGACCGGATGGACACCGTCGAGCGCCTGGTTTCGGCCGATCATCCCGAATTCCAGCCGGCCCGTATCGGGCGGGATGACGAAGACGACACTGCCACGCTGCGCCAATTCGGTGCGCAACTTGAATCCAAGGGAAGGACCATCCGGTGAACAGCGAACGCACCCGCTTCTATCGCGACAAGCTGAACGGCAAGATTCTCGGCGTCTGCGCAGGGATTGCCGATTACACCGGGGTTGACGTGCTGTGGGTGCGTCTGGGTACGGTGGTGTTCACCCTGTCCACCGGCTTTGGCATCCCGCTCTACATCATCCTGGCGCTGCTCGCCGACAAGAAGCCCGCGCACCTCTATTCCGACCAGCAGGAGCAGCGCTTCTGGCAGGGCGTGCGCCAGTCGCCCAGCCGCACCGCCAAGCAGGTCCGGGCACAGATGCGCGACATCGACCGGCGCCTGGCCGAGGTGGAAGCCTATTACGTCAGCAACAATCCGCGCCTTTCCGCCGAAATCGAGCGGTTGCGCTAAGTCTCAATCAAGGGGGAATGCCATGGGACCCGACACTATCTGGGTACTGATACCGCTGGCCGCGTTGTCGATCCCGATCTTCAAGGCCTGGACCCGCCACCGCGAACGCATCGTCCAGATGCAGATGCAGGCCGCGGCGGAAAAGGCGGCACAATACGCCAGCCACACCACGGAACTGGAAGACCGGGTCCGCGTGCTGGAACGCATCGTCACCGACCGTGGTTATGACGTTGCCACCCAGATCGAGGCCCTGCGCGACGCACGCAAGGTGGAGGCGTTGCTGGACTCGCATGACAAGGATGTCCGGTCATGAACTTCGGTGATGTCATGGGACTGGCGCTGGTTGTCGGCGGCGTGATCGCAATCTTCGCCGTCGTGATGGAGGGCTACAAGGCCCGGTGCCGGGTGCGTGAGCGTGAGATCGAACTCAAACTGGCTCAATCCGGCGCGTCGTCGCTGGAGCGCAGCGCCGCAGTCGAGATTCTGGAAGATCGAGTTCGTGTTCTGGAACGCATCGCCACCGATCGGGGCAATGACATTGCCATGCAGATCGAAGCCTTGCGCGAATTGCCCAAGAATTAAAGGAGTTAGAGGGATGAGTGGAGGCGTCATCGCCATTGTCATCGTCGCGATCGTCACCAGCATGATCGTGCGACTGGCCAAGATCCGTGCCGGGATCGATCCGGACGGCAGACAGCGCCACGGGCGCGGCCAGCCGCTGCTCGATCCGGCCCAGCCCAGTCAGCGCGAGCGGGAATTGCAGCGCGAGGTCGAGGACCTGCGCGAGCGCATCCACGTCCTTGAACGCATCGCTACCGATGGCCGCCGCCCGCAGGCGCTGGCCGACGAAATCGAGCGCCTGCGCGACAACTAGGCGCGGAATTCTGGGAGAACCCGCAATGACCAGCGAATACCTCCTGATTGCTCTCACCGCCCTGACCGGGATTGCCATCATCGCCGCCGCCGCGCTGCGCGGATGGCAGGGCTGGCTGACGCTCAAGACCCGCGAGCTTGACCAGCATCGCCCGGAAATCGAAGGCGGTGCGGCAGGCGGCATGGCCCGCATCGAGATCGCCGACCTCAAGGAACGCATCCGCAAGCTTGAAGCGATCGCCGCCGGGGTCGACCTGTAACGGATCGGGCGCAACATCAGTCATTGCATGCCCCCGCGCCAATGCTAGACGCACCGCGATGCGCAGCCTCTCCGATATTCTTGACGAGTACGAATTCCTCGATGGCGATGAACGTTATCGCCTGTTGATCGAGTTGGGGCGCGAGCTGGAGCCGATGCCCGCCGCGCTCAAGACCGACGCCACGCTGGTACGCGGCTGCTCCGCCTCGGTCTGGGTCTATCCGGTGCCGCAGGCCGATGGCCGCCTGCATTTCCTTGCGGACAGCAACGCCGCGATCACCAAGGGTATCGTCGCATTGGTGCTGGCCGCCGTTCAGGACCAGCCTGCGCGCGAGGTAGCGGGGATGGACATCGCCGGCGCGCTGGAACCTTTCGATCTCAAGAACCAGCTCTCCTCCAACCGCACGCAGGGGGTGCCCAATATGATCGCGCTGGTAAAGGAAACGGCCGCCCGGATCGCCGGCTGATCGAGCGCAAGGGTTGCCAGACTCACCCGGCCTGCCTAGGCGCGATAGCATCATGGCCACCAGACCCCGCACCCTCTATGAAAAGATTTGGGACGCTCACGTCGTCGAACGGCGCGAGGACGGCACCTGTCTGATCTACATTGATCGCCACCTGGTCCACGAAGTGACCAGCCCGCAGGCCTTCGAGGCACTGCGTCTTGCTGGTCGTCCGGTGCGTCGGCCCGACCTGACGCTGGCGGTTCCCGATCACAACCTGCCCACCACCGCGCGCCGTGACGCGCAGGGCAAGGCGATCCCGATAGCCGATCTGGAAAGCGCGCAGCAACTCGCCGCGCTGGAGAGAAATGCCCCGGAATTTGGCATTCGCCTGATTGGTGATGCAGATGCGGAACAGGGCATCGTTCATGTCGTCGGACCCGAGCAGGGCTTCTCGCTCCCCGGCGCGACGATCGTGTGCGGAGACAGCCATACCGCCTGCCATGGCGGGCTGGGTGCGCTGGCCTTCGGGATCGGGACGAGCGAGGTCGAGCATGTCCTCGCCACCCAGACGCTGCTGCTCAAGCAGTCGCGGACCATGGAGGTTCGCGTAGAGGGCGATCTTGGTCCCGGCGTGACTGCCAAGGACGTGGTGCTGCACATCGGCGGACTGCTTCGCGCCTCGGGCGGAACCGGCTATGTCATTGAATATACGGGATCAGCAATCCGCGGCCTGTCGATCGAGGGGCGGCTCACCATCTCCAACATGGCGATCGAGCATGGCGCCCGCGCCGGCCTGATCGCGCCCGACGACAAGACCTTCGCCTATGTAAAGGGCCGCCCCTATGCCCCGAACGGCGCGGAATGGGACGCGGCCGTCGCATGGTGGCGCAGCCTCGCCACCGATCCGGGCGCGAAGTTCGACAAGGTGGTGGTGATCGACGCGGCTGACATCGTTCCCTCGGTCACCTGGGGAACCAGCCCGGAAGACGTCGTTCCGATCACCGGAACGGTCCCCGCGCCAGAGGATTTTGCCGATCCTTCCAAGCAGGATGCTGCGCGCAAATCACTGGAATACATGGGTCTTGAACCCGGCCAGAAGCTTACCGACGTAGAGATTCAGAACGTATTCATCGGTTCCTGCACCAACAGCCGGATCGAGGATCTCAGAGCGGCCGCAAAGGTGCTGAAAGGACGCACCAAGGCTTCTAACGTGCGCTGGGCGGTGGTCGTACCGGGTTCGGGGCTGGTCAAGCAGCAAGCCGAGGCCGAGGGGCTGGACAAGGTGTTCATCGCCGCCGGTTTCGAGTGGCGCGAGCCGGGTTGTTCAGCCTGCCTCGGCATGAACCCCGACAAGGTTCCGGCGGGCGAGCGCTGCGCCTCCACTTCCAACCGCAACTTCGTCGGCAGGCAGGGACCGGGCAGCCGTACCCACCTCGTCTCACCGGCGACCGCCGCGGCGTCCGCGATCGCCGGCAAGCTGGCCGACGTGCGCGAACTTGCCGAAAGCTAACACTTGCCACCTTCCCCCTGAGGCGGACATAACGAGCCCATGACCGACAAACCCGACAAATCCAACTGGGCCGACAAGGCCGCGCTGGCCGGCGCTGCGATCGGATCGGCCGCCCTCGCCGCTGCGCTGCTCTATGCCTCGCGCCGCAAGGAGCAGGCGAAGAAGCCGACCTCGCCTCCACCCCACCCCGAAGACGCGCCGGAAACCGATTGATGGACGCCGTGCACGAAGTCAGCGGCCGGGCGATCCCGTTCGGCCTCAAGAACGTCGATACCGACGTGATCATTCCGGCCAAGTGGCTAAAGACCATCACGCGGGACGGCATGGGCCAGGGCGCCTTCGAAACCCTGCGCGCCAATCCCGACAACCTGTTCGATTCGCCCGAGTTCAAGGGATCGCCGATCCTGATCGCGGGTGACAACTTCGGCTGCGGATCAAGCCGCGAACACGCCGCCTGGGCCTTGCTCGATCTTGGCATCACGGCTGTCATCGCCCCCAGTTTCTCGGACATCTTTTCCGGCAATGCCTTCAAGAACGGCATCCTCACCGTTGTCCTGCCGCAACAGGCGATCGACCGGCTGATGGAAGTGGCGCGCACCGATCCGGTGACGATCGACCTGGAACACCAGACCGTCACCACGCCATTCCAGGATCGCTTCCCTTTCGAGATCGACCCGTTCCGCAAGCATTGCCTGTTGAACGGACTGGATGAGGTCGGGCTGACCATGGCCCGCGGCGATGCCATTTCGAGCTACGAAGATTCCGCCCGCACGGCCATGCCGTGGCTGGCGCATCCGCACCTGCATCAGGGAGAACACGCAGCATGAAGGCATTGCGCAGCCACGCCGTCGGTGGACCGGAAACCCTCAGCCTCGACGAGCTCGATAGTCCCGTTCCCGGCCCCGGCCAGGTGCGGATCGCGGTCAAGGCCTGCGCGATCAACTATCCCGACGTGCTGATCATCCGTGATTTGTACCAGTTCAAGCCGGCCCGTCCCTTTTCACCGGGCGGCGAACTTTCGGGCGTGGTCGATGCCGTGGGCGATGGCGTTACCCAGTGGAAGCCGGGGGACCGGGTGATCGCGATGATGGGCAACGGCGGGCTCGCCACCGAAGTCCTGGCCGATGCCGCGAAGCTGTTCCCGCTGCCCGAAGGCGTCGATTTCGCCACCGGCGCGTCGCTGCTGATGACCTATGGCACCAACATGCACGGCCTGTTCGATCGCGGCCACCTCAAGGCGGGCGACACGCTGCTGGTGCTGGGCGCCGCGGGCGGCGTCGGCCTTTCGGCGGTGGAACTGGGCAAGGCCTATGGCGCGCGCGTGGTCGCCGCCGTGTCGAACCAGGAAAAGGCCGATGTCGCGCGCGAACACGGCGCGGACGAGGTCGTGATCTATCCCCAAGCCCCGTTCGACAAGGACCAGTCCAAGGCCCTGGCCGAAGCGTTCAAGGCGGCGTGCGGCCAGGACGGCGCCAACGTGGTCTATGACATCGTCGGCGGCGACTATTCCGAACCGGCGCTGCGCTCGATCGCCTGGGAAGGCCGGTTCTGCGTGGTCGGCTTCCCGGCGGGAATCGCGCGGATGCCGCTCAATCTCACCCTTCTCAAGAGCTGCGACATCTGCGGGGTGTTCTGGGGCGCTTTCGCCGCGCGCGATCCCAAGGCCAACGCCGCGCACATCGCCACGCTGTTCGACCTGCTTCAGGCAGGCAAGATCAAGCCGCGCGTCTCCGCGACCTTCCCGTTGGCGCGGGGCGGCGAGGCGATTCAGATGCTTGCCGAACGCAAGGCGATCGGCAAAGTCGTTGTGACAATGGAGTAACGCACCTCGCCATTTGACGGCTGCGCTTGCCAGTCCCGCCGGACCGTGCAAGGGCAGCCACAAATCGAACCTTCCTCCGTCCGGCCCCGACAGGTCGGAGTGGAGCCACGCCAGGAGCCGAAATGACCGATTTCAAAGACCGCGAGCGCGCCGAGGAAGCCAAGTTCGCCCGCGACGAGGAAATGCACTTTCGCATTCACGCTCGCCGCAACCGCCTGCTGGGCGAATGGGCGGCGCAGAAGATGGGCCTCTCCGCCGTCGAGGCCGAAGCCTATGCCAAGAGCGTGGTCCAGGCCGATTTCGAGGAAGCCGGCGACGAGGACGTGGTCCGCAAGGTTCTCGGCGACCTGGTTTCAGCCGGGCAGGACGTCAGCGAAGCCGACGTGCGCATCGCGCTTGAAGCCAAGGCGGTTGAAGCGCGCCGCGCCATGATGGGCGAAGGCTGAGCCATGGCAATGGCGGCAACCGAAATCGAGGCGCTGATCCGCGCCGCACTGCCCGATGCCGCCGTCACCATCACCGATCTGGCAGGAGACGGTGATCACTATTCCGCCCATGTCGTTTCGGCCGCCTTTGTCGGCAAGCCGCGCGTGGCGCAGCACAAGCTGGTCTATGCCGCGCTCGGCGGCCGGATGGGCGGCGCGCTTCACGCCTTGCAACTGACCACCGCCGTCCCCAATTGAGCGGGCGAGGAGTTTCACTCATGTCCGATACCCCCGTGTCCACAACCAACGCCCGCATCGCGGAAATCGTCGGCGGCAATGACGTCGTCCTGTTCATGAAGGGTACGCCGCTGTTCCCGCAGTGCGGCTTTTCAAGCCGCGCCGTTGCGATTCTCGATCACCTTGGCGTTGCCTATGAGGGCGTCGACGTGTTGCAGGACATGGAAATCCGCCAGGGCATCAAGAACTTTTCCGACTGGCCGACCATCCCCCAGCTCTACGTGAAGGGTGAATTCGTTGGCGGCAGCGACATCATGATGGA
>JAGWUU010000361.1 GCA_028868335.1 Sphingomonadales bacterium
TGCCAGCGACATGAAGGTGCCGGGAGCAAAATGACAGGCTTTCCGCTCTACCTGATTTATGCGCTTCCGCTGCTGCTGCTGTGGCTGGGCTGGACCAGTACGGCCAGACTGCGTTCGCGCCGCAATCTTGCCGTGCTGCATGACAACGTTCAGGCGGGATTGATGGAGCCCAATACGCTCCATCCGATCATCGACCCGGCGCGCTGCCTGGGCTGCGGATCGTGCGCGCGTGCCTGTCCGGAAAAATCCGTTCTGGGTATTATCGATGGCAAGGCCGCGCTGATCGAGCCGTCGATGTGCGTCGGGCACGGCGCCTGCGCCACGGCTTGCCCGACCAGTGCGATCAAGCTGGTATTCGGCACCGAAACTCGCGGGGTCGATATTCCCTTGCTGAGCCCCGAGTTCGAAACCAGCGTCCCCGGCATCTTCATCGCCGGTGAACTTGGCGGAATGGGCCTGATCAGGAATGCGATCGAGCAGGGACGCCAGGCCATAACCCACGTCGCGCGCCGGGCACGGCAGGTTTCGGCGAACGGGCAGGACGTACTCGATACGGTGATTGTCGGTTGCGGCCCGGCCGGAATCGCAGCCAGCCTTGGCGCGATCGAGAGCAAGCTGTCGTTCGTCACGATCGACCAGGCCACGCTTGGCGGCACCGTTGCCCATTTCCCGCGCGGCAAGCTGGTGATGACCGCGCCAGCCACGCTGCCGCTGATCGGCAAGGTACGCTTCGCCGAGATCAGCAAGGAGAAGCTGCTTTCCTTCTGGGAGGACGTCCTCTCCAAAACCGGCCTGAAGCCGCGCTTCGAGGAACAGGTTACCGCGGTGCTGCGCGATGGGGACCTGTTCCGCGTGATCACTTCGCGCGGGGTCTATCGCACCAGGACCGTCCTTCTGGCGATCGGCCGACGAGGCACCCCGCGCACGCTGGACGTGCCGGGCGAGGAGCTGGACAAGGTCGTCTATCGGCTGATCGATCCCGAGCAGTACGCCGGGCGCCGCGTGCTGGTGGTCGGCGGCGGCGACAGCGCGCTTGAGGCGGCAACCCGGATCGCCGAGCAGCCCGGTGCCGAAGTTACCCTGTCCTATCGCAACGCGAGCTATTCGCGCGCCCGCGCTCGCAACCGCGACCTGATGGACCGCTACGTGCGTGAGGGCCGCATCCGCGAGGTGCTGCAAAGCCGGGTCGAGCGGATCGACCACGACATCATCACGCTGGCGCGGGGCGAGGAACGGCACGCCATTGCCAACGACGATGTTATCGTCTGCGCGGGCGGCGTGCTGCCGACCCAGTTCCTGCATGATGCGGGAATCGGCGTCGAAAAGAAGTTCGGGGCGGTTTGACGGTGGTTGGTGTCCCCGCCATCGCCCGGTTGGATCGTGCCTTCGACGGGAGGGGACCATGCACCTGATGATGATTGCGGAACATGGCGCCATCGCCGATCGCCTGGCCGAACGGCTTGGCAAGGCAGGTTATCTACCCGTGCGCGTCTCGTCCCATCGCGAGGCCTTGAACGCCGATGGACGCGAATCCACCGCCGCGATCCTGCTGGACCATGGCCCGTCGATGGGGCCTGCCGCACGGATCGTCGAAGCGCTGCGCCAGGGGGGCTGGCATCAGCCGCTGGTGGTTCTTTCGCCGCGCGACGACTGGCGCGAAAAGGTGGATTGCCTGGACGCCGGTGCGGACGACGTGCTGGCAAAGCCGGTCCATTCGGAGGAAATCGCCGCGCACTTGCGGGCGTTGATCCGGCGCAATGCAGGGATGGCTTCGGATCGCATCGTCACGGGCGATCTGGATGTCGACCTCAAGGCGCATTGCGCCTGGCAGAACGGCGCCTGCCTCAACCTGACCCGCAACGAATTCCGCCTGCTGCGGCTGTTCGTGCTCGGTCCTGACCGCATCGTCTCCAAGGAGGAGATGGCGGAGGTGCTGAGCCGGCCCAACGAGGTGCCATCGTCCAACGCCATAGAGGTGCAGGTCACTCGATTGCGGCGCAAGCTGGGCGATGGTTCGATCGTGTCGGTGCGCGGGCTGGGTTACCGCCTGACGCCGCGTCCATCGGGATCCGACCCGATTCCGACCCGACAGGCGTGCGGCGCGACGAAGGCGGCGCCTGCCGTGGTGG
>JAGWUU010000088.1 GCA_028868335.1 Sphingomonadales bacterium
CAGAGGCGCGCCAAGCCTCGGCCGTCTTCGGCGAAACCCCCAGCAAGCGGCAGAGGGCGGGCTGGTCGAGTAGAGGTTCTTCGATGAAGGCCGGGGGACTGTCCCCGGGGTAGATGGCTGAATTAAACATGTGCGGCACCTCTTGATTGAAGGTGCCGTCTATCTGCTCCCCCATTGCCTCCTATGCGCGGGCAGGCGACGGGGATTTTTTCTTCCGATTAGAATCCGGATGATCGAAGTTCCTGCGCTGTTGGGGCGCGGGCAACAGCACCCACGCCTTTGCACATCGCCCGAGCTATGCGCTCCGGGGCTGTAAACACGTCACCAGTCAACACGGTTGCATCATCCCACTTGAATGACGTGGTAGCAGTGATAACCAATTCCCGATCTAAAATTTGCGATGTTGCTAATTCGTACTGTCTACTTATTTCAAAATATTCATTAAATACTCCGCTTTTTATAAGTCCTAATGCCCTTTCTACACCTCTTTTTGCCATTTCAGGTCCGGCGGCTGCGATTGAAATATGCTCTCCACTTTTGTCAATTTCATTTGGAAAATTTTTCTCGATATATCTTTTAAACATTTTGACTTCTTGACTGCCTCTGCCCAGTTCCGTTTCTATGAACCATGCTAGATCATCCAGATTTTGCACTGGCCCACGTGTTCCATCACCGAAGCGGATTGCTTGCCCACCCGCCTCGCGCGCACGTTCGATCGTGTAGAACATGAACTTTGTGGTCAGGTGATCGTGCCCCAGCGGTGCCGTGGCTGCTTCGATCGCCTCGTCGCGATCGCGCGCGATCTTGGCCGCAATTTTCTCAGGGCTGGGTGTTGTGGGCTGCATCGCCGCCCATGCGGTCAATCTTTCGGTGATAGCCAGCCGATAAAGGCGAGCGGTTTCGCGCTCGATTGCGCTTGCGCCCCCCGACGCAATGACGGGTGACGAAACCAACAGCGTGCCGTTCGCGATGCGGTCCTTCACTTCGGCAAATATTGCATCCGCGTCCGGCATATCACCGGCCCGATCGGATACCCAGCGACTCAGGCTACCTCCGTGCGGCAGGGTGTTTCGGGAGGGTAGGGCGATCGGTGCGGCACGGCGCTGCAATTCTGCCTTGATTTCTGCATCACTGGCGGGCGGGAATGGGCCTTTGCGGGGCATCAGCCGATCAGATCCTCTTCCATCACCTCGGCAGGCGCCGGCAAGGCGGGCCCCGCAATCTGCACCGCGATCAGTTCGGCAGCCGCACGCACAGTGCTGTCAGCAAGGTGCGAGTATCGGCGCGCTGTCTGTGCGCTCTTATGCCCCAACACTCCAGCTACCAATTCGAGTCCGGCGCCGGAATTAATCAGCAGCGACGCGGCCGAGTGTCGAAGGTCGTGGATTCGAGTTGACGCGGGCAACCCAGCCGCTCGCAGCACCGTGCGCCATGGGCGGTGCAGATCGTGCCGTGCAGCGCCGCCCGGGATTTCCGCAAAGACGTGGTGTTCGGGATTCGGTTCGGCCGGTAACTCGGTCAGCGCATCGCGCAAGATTGAAAGCGACGCCTCCGACAATGGAATCATCCGATAGCCGGTCTTCGTGTCTGTCAGCACCAGCCGCCGGCCCGCGAAGTCGACGCTTTGCCACTGCAAGTGCAGAACCTCCCGCAAGCGGCATCCCGAATAGGCCAGCAAGCGCAAGGCCCGGGCGGCTGGTGCGGTCACGAAGCTGCGCCGGTGGGCCGCGCCGGGGGTGTGTTTCGCCCACGCCTTCCGCTTGCCTCGGGCGCCGTTCTTCTCATCCCACGGAACCCCTTCGGTCACGGCCGTTTCAAGCGCTGCGAACAGTCGCCGCAACTCTTCCGGGGAGAGATAATTGCGCCTCGGTTCCTCCGGATTCCGGTCGACAGCGGCCACGGGGTTCGCGGGCAGGGCGCCGGGGTGCATCCGAAGCCACCATCCATAGAAAGCGGACAGGTTGGCAAGCACCCGGTTTGCTGCGACTGGGGAATCCTCGCTGATCCTTGCGTGAAGTCGTTGCACATCGCGCGCGCCGATCGCCGACACCTTCGATTTGCCCAGCACCGGGGCTATATGGTTGGCCCAACGGCCGGCGATAAGGGCCTTCGTCGACGCCTTCCAACGCCGCTCCATCGCCTTCTCATAATCGGCCCAACCTTCGGCGAGCGTTGCCTCGTCCCGCCGCTCGACTTTCTCGGCCATCGGATCGCGACCAGTACGAACGTCCGCTTGTGCCTGTTCGGCTCTTTTACGGGCGGCCTCTGGCTTCAACTCGGCTAGCGAACCTAGAGTCAAACGCTTGACGTAGTTGCCGCGTCCTCCCCCGTTTGGCCGATATTCGAAAACGAACACCTTCGATCCCTCAGGGTACTTGGCCGAGGGTGAAGTCACCTTCAGCCCAAACCCACGCACCTCGGTATCCCAATGCGTTTCCGGCCGATCGGTCGGCGGCTTGATCGTCGCGATGGATTTCTGTGTCAGCTTCATTCGCATCGGCCAAGCCTTTTAGGAATCGTCACGGAATCGTCACCGTTGGTCTAGTGATCGATAGCACGCGATGGGAGAACGGAGAAGGAAAATCAAAAAAATTGTGTAACAATAGCATATTATCAACTTTTTTGGTAGAATGCGATGGGGCGCCGTAGGAGCCACTAGGGATGGCTCAGCATATCTTCTAATCTTGAGGCCGCAGGTTCGACTCCTGCCGGGCGCGCCAAATCTCCGACGTAATTTGATACGCTTGCCTATCGCCCAGCGTCAAAATGACGACTGGCTTAGGGGTAGGAGTCGCCACTGTGCGTGGTTTCAGAGGCGCCAACAGAACATCGCTAGGTGTCACGCTGGCGGGGTCAATAGTCGGACATCGCCGATGAAGCTTTGCAGTGTCTGCATGTTCTGGCTGTTTGCTCAACGCCGCCATTCTGGCGTGTCGAAATCGGCAATGGCGTAGTCCAGCCGAGCGAGCCGTGTCGTGGCCGCGCGCCGGATCGATTGACGAAACGGGGCGAGTTCTGCCGAACTCGCCCCGTCTGGTGTATCAGAAATGGGACGGGCGCGGTGCCTGTCCCATTTCCACTTCTTAGAAGGATGCGCGAACGCCGAAGCCGAAGCGGCGACCGACCATCGAGCGCGACTGCGGACGGCTCATGTCGAATGCTGGATCAGCCTTGTTGCTCGAGAAGATCAGGTCGGTCTGGTTGGTGAGGTTCAGCACTTCACCAAACACCTCGACCCCGTGGCGGACCTTGACCGAAGCCGTCAGGTCGAGCTGCTGGTACGGCGCGTGCCAGACGTTCTGCCCGAAGGTTCCATCAGGCAACAGCAGGAACTTGCTGCGCTTGGTATAGGCCGCACGGATGCTGATCGGACCCTTCTCGTAATACAACGCACCGTTGAAGCTGAACTTCGAGATGCCCGGGAAGGCGACCGGCGTGCCGTTCTTGAGGTTCAGTTCACCGTCGGAGAAGGTGAAGTTGAGCTGCGAACCAAACCCGTCAAGCGGCGAAGGCAGGAACGACCAGGGCTGCTGATAGGTAATCTCGACGCCCTTGATTTCCCCGCCCGACTGGTTCTGCGGCTGGGTATCCGAAAGGAAGTCGACGCCGAACAGGTGGACATTCGGAGTGGTCACCGGAATGATGAAGTTGGCGAGCTTCTTGTAGAAGAAGTTGCTCGACAGGATACCGGTCCGGTTGAAGTACCATTCGAAGCCGAAGTCGAAGTTGGTCGATGTGAACGGCTTCAGGTCCGGGTTGCCATGGCGGTTGATCAGCAACTGGGTCGCGTTGAAGTCCAGGCCACCCAGGTCCGAGAAGATCGGACGCGAGATCGTCTTGGAAAACGCCGCGCGGGCGATCACATCCTTGGTGATCTCCAGCTTCAGGTTCGCGCTGGGCAGAATGTTGGTATAGCTGGAATGCGACGGATAGGCGGTGACGGCGGGAGTTGCATTGAACAAGGACACCGGGGCCTGGTGGGCTTCGCCGCTACGGCGGGAACCTATTCATTCACGGTGACGGCTGACAACGGCGCATTGCCGTTTGCAAACCGGGCCTATTCGATGACAGTCCAGTAACGGACTACAGGGGGGGCGGCGCGTTCTGATCTACCGGGTCAGGGCGCGCCGTTTTCCGTTTGCCTGTATTCAAGGTAGTCGATTTGCCGTCGCAACTCAGCGGGGCGATCGAACGTAGCCTCCGAGCCCGCCCACAATGTCCCTGGAGATCTAACTCTCGGTTTGCTCGAAGCCGAGACTCGAAGAGATCTTGCTGGATGCGATACGCAACTGGTCGATAATCGTATCTTCGTCGGCGGCCATGTCTTCGCCGATTCTCGGCAGAAACGGAACGACGATCGACGCCGCGACGCTTCCGGTATGGTCGAAGATAGGGAAGCCGAAGTCGAAGGCGTTCGCGGTGCGCAAACTCGCCATTGACTCATAGCCCTGGGCCGTGACCCGCTGGACCAGTTCCTCAATTTCGCTGCGGGAAGGGCGGGGGTGCCCCTTCGGGATGTCCTTGAGCATTTGTTCGCGTTCAGTCTCAGTTGAAAACGCAAAGAGAATATGACCCGAGCAGCTTCCAAACAGCTTTACCTCAACACCCAGCCTGACCGAAAAAACAACATCGGTGGGGGCGTCCTGCTGAGCTACTACGTGCCCTTTCCCGGAATAGTAAACCGCGATATGACAAGATTGCTTCAGGTCCGCTGAAAGTTCCTTGATTATATCGGACGAGGCACTTGTAAGTTTCTTGATCGGAGGATTCTTGTGAGAAAGCTCAAACATTTTGAGGGTTAGGGTATATTTGTCAGTTTGATTTGACGACCATATAAAACCCCGTCCTTCAAGGACGACAAGCATTCGAAATATTTCATTGATTGTTCGGTCTAACTTGTTTGCAATCTCTGTCTTACTCATTCCTGAGGGTTCGTTCGCGAGAAGCTCAAGTATATCCAGACCCTTTTCCAAAGCTGGCGCGGAATATTTTCCAAAATCCATGATATGATACGCGCCTTCTTATTTGCTGCAACGGCGGTCGAAACCGAATTGCAATCGGACTGGGGGCACGTCTTGCTAACTGTTTCCGGATATGGCGGCAAGCCATGTCGGACCGTGTAGCGCATTTCGGCAATGCCGGTTTGTCGGCGCACGCGATGCCAGTGAATGGCTGCGGCGAAACATCAACAGGCCTTGCTTCCCGCATTGATATTTTATGGACAATATAATCTTCCATATATGGAAGATATGCGATACGATCGGGCATGCACTCAAGAACCGAATCGACCGCATCCGTCACGGCGTCGGCGTCGCAAGCCGCGATCGGCATTGGGCCGTGGGCGGGTGCGGCGCGCATTCGCGCGGCAATCATCGCCAATCTCTCGGGAGAGGAGCGCGGCGTCTATTCGGTTTGCTGCGCGCACCACCTGGTGATCGAAGCGGCGGTCGAACAGGCGCTGGCAGACGGCGGCGACGTATTGGTTGAGGCAACGGCCAACCAGGTCAACCAGTTCGGCGGATACACCGGCATGACCCCGGATGATTACCGCGATTTCGTCCAGGGGATCGCTCAGGGCAAGTGCCTGTCACTGGACCGCGTCATCCTCGGGGGCGATCACCTGGGGCCGGTTGCGTGGATTGGCGAGGCGCCCGCCGATGCAATGGCCAAGGCCGAGGATCTGGTTCGCGCCTTCGCGCGCGCAAGGTTCTCCAAGATCCATCTCGATTGCAGTATGCCGTTGGCGGGCGATCCGCCGGTCTTGGACGACGCCGTGGTTGCCGGTCGCGCGGCAAGGCTGTGCGCCGCTGCGGAAGAAGCTGCCATCGAAGCCTTTGGATCGAGCGGCATCGTCTATGTCATCGGCACGGAAGTTCCGCCTCCCGGGGGCGCCGATGAAACCTTGCGCGAATTGACCGTTACGCCAGCGGCCAATGCGGTGCGGACCATTTCAATCCACGAAGAAGCGTTCCGCACGGCTGGCCTGGCCGAGGCTTGGGACCGTGTGATCGCATTGGTGGTCCAGCCGGGGGTCGAGTTCGATCACGGCGCGGTCATCGATTATCGCCCGGACAAGGCCGTGCACCTCAAGGAATTGGCCGAGCGTCCCGGAAATACCCTGGCGTTTGAAGCGCACTCGACCGACTACCAGTTGCCCGATGCCTTCAAGGATCTGGTCCGCGATCATTTTGCCGTGCTCAAGGTCGGCCCCGCGCTTACCTTCGCGATGCGCGAGGCCCTGTTTGCCCTGAGCCATATCGAAGACGAGCTGGTCCCGGCGGTCGAACGATCGAACCTGCGCGATCGCGCCGAACGGCAGATGTGCGCCTCGCCTTCCAACTGGCAACGCTTCTATGGCGGTGAGCCGGATTCGCTGCATCTGCTGCGACGCTACAGTCTCTCGGATCGCATTCGCTACTACTGGCCGGACCCATATCTGGAATCCGCGATTGAAACACTGATCGCCAATCTTTCCGGTCGACCGATCCCACTCGGATTGCTGGCCCAGTATCTTCCCTACGAATTTGCGGCGGTGCGCAGGGGTGACCTTTCGCCCGCGCCGCTCGCGCTCATCTCGCACCACATCCGTGAGGCGATCCTGCCCTACAGCCGTGCGTGCGGAGCGGCGGCAACCAGCAACGAAAAGGGAAGCAACTCGTGACCATCGAAGCCTTGCAAGAAACGTCCGGTTCGGACTGGACCGGGCGTGAAATTGCCCAGCAGCCTACCGTCTGGGAGGACCTGCTGTCGAGCATCGATGCAGCGCGGCCGGACCTGGACGCCTTCATAACGCCATTGCTCGCAATGCCGGACCTGCGCATCATCCTAGCCGGGGCGGGCAGCTCAGCCTTCATCGGCCGCGTCGTAGCCACCGAATTGACTCGGATGCTGGCGCGACCAGTCGAGGCGATCGCAACCACGGACATCGTTGCCGCACCCTTGCAATACCTTCTGCCGGACCGCCCGACGCTGCTGGTATCCTACGGCCGTTCGGGTGACAGCCCGGAAAGCCTCGAATGCGTCCGGCTTGCCGATCAGGTTCTGGCCGACTGCTACCACCTGACGATCTCGTGCAATGCTGACGGCGCGCTGGCGCGTTTCGCTGTGGGCAAGCCGCGCAATTTCGCGCTGCTCATGCCGCCAGCCGCGCTGGACCAGAGCTTCGCCATGACGTCGAGCGTTTCGGCGATGGCCTTGGCTTCGATCGACGCCTTCGCCCCGGATCGCCAGGCTGCGGCAGGTGCCATCGCCGCGGCGCGGCTTCACCTGGCGGGAAATTGCGCCGACATTGACGAACTGATCGCGCTCAAGCCGCGCCGTTTCATCTTTCTGGGCTCCGGTACGATGCAGGGCATCGCCACCGAGGCAGCGCTCAAGGCGCTTGAGCTGGCGGGCGGCGTGGTCGATTGCTATTCGGACAGTCCGCTGGGCTTTCGCCACGGCCCGAAATTCCTTGTCGATGAGCAGACAGTCGTGGTCGTTCTCGACAGCGCGGATTCCTATACACGGAATTTCGACCGGGACCTGGCAGACGAACTGGTCCGCGACGGGCGGGCGAAGCGCGTCGTCCGGCTTGGCGCCCTGCCCGCCGTGTCCGGCACGAACCTGGGCGGGGACCTTTGGCAGGGGCTGATTTACCTGATCTGGTGCCAGCAACTGGCTTACCGCCTCGCGCTGTCGCTGGGCATCAACCCCGACAATCCGTGCAGCAACGGCCAGCTCAATCGCGTGGTCAAGGGCGTGACGTTCTATCCCTTCGATCCAACTCCGCGCGCCGGAGGCACTGCCGAATGATCCTTGGCGCGGACATCGGCGGCACCAAGATCGAGGCGGTGGTGTTCGATGACGCGCTGAACGCCATCGATCGCCGCCGCATCGCCACGCCTGCTACGGACTACGACGCGTTCCTCGACGCGGTCGCGGAACTCGTCGAATGGGGTGATGGGCTGGCGGGATCGCCTGCCAGGGTGGGGATAGGTTTTCCCGGTCTTGTCGACAGCGGCGAACGTTCGCTGTCCGCCAACATTCCCTGCGCCACGGGAAGGCCGGTCAAGGCGGACATTGCGCAGCGCCTCGGCAGGACGGTGGCGCTGTGCAACGACACCCATTGCTTTGCCCTTTCCGAAGCGCGCGACGGAGCCGGTCGGGGGCACTCACGCGTTTTCGGGGCGATCCTGGGAACCGGGGCCGCGGGCGGGCTGGTGGTTGATGGCCGCCTTGAAAGAGGGGCGCACGGGATCGCGGGCGAGTACGGGCACCAGCCGCTTTCCGCCAGTATTCAGCAGCGCTTCAATCTGCCCGTCTGGACCTGCGGCTGCGGGCTTGAAGGGTGCTCCGAAGCCTATGTCGGCGGACCGGGCTTGCTGGCGCTGGCACGGCAATTCGGGTTGGATGCCGCATCGACTCACGACGTGGTGGCTGCGTGGCGTGCGGCGGATCCGATCGGTCAGCGAACCTACCAGTGCTTCCTTGAAATTCTTGCCGTGTCGCTTGCCAACATGGTGAAGCTGCTTGACCCTGATGTCATTGTGATGGGGGGTGGATTGTCATTGATCGACGAGATAGTCGTTGATCTCCCGGGCGCGATCGAGCGTAACCTGTTCTCCGGGTTTTCCGCGCCGCCGGTGGTTGCGGCCTTGCACGGCGATGCCAGCGGGGTCAGGGGTGCGGCGATTCTCGCGGCATCGATGGAACGCGTATGAACGGCATTACTCTGGCATCGACGCAAGTGTTCGCCGAACACGATCTGGTCAGGGATGGCTTTCTGACCATCGACGGCGAAGGGCGGATCGCACGCCTGTCTGACCGGGGCGGCGATGCCGATTTCGATTTGGGCGACGTGGCTATAATACCCGGCCTGATCGACCTGCACATCCACGGCCGCGAAGAACGCGATGTGATGGATGCCGATCCCGCAGCGCTTGCGGTGATTTCCGCGTCCCTGGCCCGCCACGGCGTCACCGGCTTTCTGGCAACCACTGTGACGACATCGTGGGACCGCACCCTGGCCGCCCTGCAGGTGATCGGGGAAACGGACGGAAACGCCTTGCCGGGCGCGCGCATGCTTGGCGCCTACAGTGAGGGCAGCTTTTTCAACGCGCGGCATAAAGGCGCGCACAACACCGCCTATTTCCTCGAGCCGACGCCCGAACTGATCGACCAGATGATCGCCGCGACCAACGGCAAGCTAAAGGTTCTGGCACTCGCCCCGGAAATCAACGGCGCGATGGAAACGCTGAGCCATGCGACGGGGCGCGGAATCAGGGTCACGTTGGGCCACACCGACGCAACCTATGATCAGGCTCGTGCCGCGCTGGCTGCCGGGGGATGTGGCGGGGTCCACGTATTCAACGGAATGCGTGGCATTCATCACCGCGAACCAGGCTGCGCGGGCGCGGTGCTGCTTGAACCCGGCATGGTTGAGGTGATCGCCGATGGCGTGCATCTGCACCCGGGGATCCTGCAACTGATCGTGCGGTTGAAGCAAGCGGATGAAGTCGTGCTGATCAGCGACTGCATGTGCGCGGGCGGGCTTGACGATGGCGACTATCGCCTTGGCGAGATGGACGTCACGGTGAAAGCCGGTGTGGTCCGGACGGCGGGCGAAGGCAGCCTGGCTGGCAGCACTTTGACGCTCGATCGGGCGGTGATGCTGATGGCCGAAGGGGCGGGGATTGCCCTGCGCGAGGCGGTGCAAATGGCCAGTCTCGCCCCAGCCCGGTTCATGGGGATCGATCACGAGACGGGAAGCATAGCCGCCGGAAAGCGCGCAGACCTGGCGCTGCGCGATCCGACTGGGCGGATCGTTGCAACGCTGGTTGGCGGGCGGTTGGCCTGGCTCGATCCTGAATGGGACCGGGGACCGGCCCTGCGCGCCGCGATGGGCGCCGTTTCGGCCTGAGTCGCTTCAACCGTTGCGCTTCGGGCTGACCGCCGGGAGTTCGACATTCAGGACGGGTTCTGAGGCCTGTCCTGATTTGGCCGGATCGCCCCTCCCAAGCGGGAGGGGCTTTGGAGCTTCAATCCAAGCAGGACAGCCTCTAGGCGGCTGGCTGGCAGGCCGGTCCCAGCGGGCGGTCGAAGTGCTTGTAGGTCAGCACGAATTCGCGGTGCCCCAGTTCTTCCGAAACCGTGCGCCCACCCTCGGCGAGGCCGACGATCAGATCATGGATTTCATCGCCGACCTCGTCGAGCGAGGCTGCGCCGCGAAGGATGCGCCCGGCGTTGACGTCCATGTCGCCGCTCATCCTTTCATAGGTTTCGGGATTTGCGCAGACCTTCACTACAGGAGAAATGGCGGACCCGACCACCGAGCCGCGCCCGGTGACAAAGATCACAGCATGCGCCCCGCAGGCGATCAGTTCGATGATCTCGGCGTTGTCGTTGATATTCGGATAGCCGTACTTGGGGTCGCCGTCGGGAACCACGTCAAGCAGGTAGAGCCCCGGCCCCGGCGCCTGCTCGCCCGGCCGGATGATGCCGGAGATACGCGACGAGCCGGACTTGGCGTAAGCGCCGAGCGACTTTTCCTCGATCGTCGAGAGTCCGCCCTGGGCATTGCCGTGCGAGAACGAGCCATAGCCCATTGCCGCGTAATAGCGGATCGCCTTGGCCACCGAATCGACCAGGGCAGTGCCGACTACGGGGTTGACCGCCCGCCCGGCCATGATCTGTTCGCAGCCGATCAGTTCGCCTGTCTCTTCAAAGATGCAGGTCGCGCCCTCATCGACGAAGCGATCGAACGCGCGCCCCGCTGCGGGGTTGCCGGTCAACCCGGATGTCGCATCGGAACCACCGCAGATCGTGCCGATCACCAGTTCTGACGGCGCCATCGGCACC
>JAGWUU010000089.1 GCA_028868335.1 Sphingomonadales bacterium
GGGACTGAATGACCAAGGAGTTTTTTATGCGTAAGGTTCTTCTGCCGCTGCTCGCCTCGCTGGCGATCGCAACCCCGGCTCTCGCTGACGAAGCCCGCGTCGAGGCGCGCGGCGGCGTGATCTGGTCGAACGGACAGAGCCAGGACATCTGGGGCGCGGCTGCCGGATACGATTTCGATCTTGCCCCGATGACCTTTGCCGGCGTGGAAGTCTCCGGTGACAAGATCGGCACCAGCAACACCAAGGTTGCCTGGGGCGTTTCGGGCCGCATCGGGCTTCATGCCGCAACCGCCACCAAGGTCTATGCGCTCGCCGGTTATACCACCGAACCGTGCGACCTGTGCCAGGGCTCGTGGCACGCCGGGGCCGGCGTGCAGCAGGGTATCGGCAACCAGCTCTTCCTCAAGGGCGAATACCGCCACCAGTTCCAGTCGAATGGCCAGGCCACTTCGGACGCGCTGTTCGGCGGGGTTGGCTTCAAGTTCTGATTGCGGCCCAGTGCCAATGGAAGGGCGGTCCGGCAACGGGCCGCCCTTTTCCTATGCGCCGCGCGCGTTCCGGCAGAAGGCGGCGATCAGGTCGGCATCCTTGACGCCGGGCGCGGATTCAACACCGGACGAGGTATCGACCAGCGGTGCGCCGGTGGCTCGCGCCGCGTCGGCGACGTTGGCAGGGGATAGCCCTCCGGCGAGGCCCCACGGCAAAGCCCGGTCCCAGCCGGACAACAGCGACCAGTCAAAGACCAGGCCCATGCCGCCGGGCAGCGTGCCCTTGGGAGTCTTGGCATCGAACAGGATGAAATTGGCCGCACCGGCATAGGCATGGGCGCGGGCGATGTCGTCGCGGGTCGAAACCGACAGAACCTTCCACACCGGCAGGCCGTATCGCGCGCGCAGGGCGGCGGCGCGCGCGGGCGGTTCGCTGCCGTGAAGCTGGAGCACGTCGAGCGCTCCGGTCGCAACCATGCCGCCGATCAGCGCATCGTCGGCATCGACGAACACGCCGACTCGCGTGATCCGCCCCGCCGCCTGTGCGCCGAGTGCGCTCACTTCGCCCCCGCTGACAAAACGGGGCGAGGGTGCATAGAAGTTGAACCCCGCGTAGTCCGCGCGCGCCGCGATCGCCGCATCAAGCGCTTCGGCGGTCCTGAGGCCGCAGATCTTTGTAAGGGGGGCAGGCATCCGTCGCCTAATAGCCAAAGCCCCGTTCATGTCGAGCGCGGTCGAGTTGCCTGTGCAGGCCGCCTCGACCGCGCTCGCTACGAAAGTCTGGCGAGCGGCTTACGGCGCCAGTTCGAATTGCACCGCGACGTTGACGCTGGTTTCGACCTCGCCCGGTGCGACCGGGGTAGGCGCGGAGTCGGCCATGGCAGCCTTGGCGTACATCACCGGCATCGGCGGGGAATAGCCGCCGCTTTCGCTGATCGAGACGATCCGCACCACGCGCAGCCCCGCTGCCTTGGCATAGAGATTGGCACGGGCGCGGGCCTTGGTCATGGCGGCGACGCGCGCCTCGTCCCTCGCGGATTCGTCATCGTCGATCTGGAAACTGGGGCCGTTGACGTTGTTGGCCCCAGCCTCGACCAGCGCATCGAGCGCTGCGCCGAAATTCTTCAGGTCGCGCTGGCGAACGGTGACGGTGTTGTTGGCCTGATAGCCAACGATGCGCGGGGCGCGGTTGCCGTTCGGATCAGCCGGGCTTTGACCGTAGATCGGGTTGAGGTTGATATTGCTGGTCTGGATATCCTTGTCGGCCACGCCCACCCGCTTGAGAGCGGCGAAGACCTTGTTCATCGCGCCTGCGTTGGCGCGCATCGCCTCGCCGGCGGTCTTGCCCTGGGTCGTGACACCGGCGCTGAATACGGCGAGATCAGGCGCACGGGTCGATTTGCCGTCCGCGGTAATCGCAAGCAGCGTATCGCCCGAGGCGATGACGGGAATGGGGGACGGCGCTGCGGCTGTCGCGCTGCCCGCCGCCAGCCCGGCGAGGGCGATGGTGCCGATGGCGATGAACGTCTTGAGGGGTTTCATTGTAAAGCTCCTTCTGTTCATCGGCTTAGCCGACCGTCCTGTCGCGAGCATGAACCGTGCTACAGCGGGCGTTCAAGAACTTCCATGCGCAGCAGCTCGTCCTCCATGCCGGGAAGCAGCCGAGTCTCGCCGGTTGGCGCGTAGCCCTGGCGCACATACCAGGCGAGAAGTTCGCGGCGCGCGGCGATGACCGTCATTTCCATCACGGTTGCTCCGAAATGGTCGCGCGCAGCCTGCTCGGCTGCGGCGACCAGCCGCCTGCCAAGCCCGCCCGCCTGAACGCGCGGATCGACGGCGAGCATCCCGAGGTAGCAACGGTCCGCCGCGATCCGCGTTACCGTGACGGTGCCGATCATGCCCTGTTCGGTGGGGGCGATCAGCATCACCTTGTCGGGATCGGCGATCACGCCGAGCAGTTCCCCGATCGTGGTGCGGTCGGTTTCGATCAGATCGGCTTCGTGGGTCCATCCCTGCCGTGCCGAATCGCCGCGATAGGCTCGTTCGACCAGCACGCGGATCGCTTCGGCATCGTCCGCTGTTGCCGGACGGATTGCCGCCATCGTTGCGCTCACAGGGTTGCTTCGATCGCCCGCGCGGCGGCAACGGGATCATCCGCCCTGCTGATCGGGCGGCCGACCACCAGTACGCTGGCTCCGGCATCGCGGGCCGCGCGCGGAGTAACGGTGCGCTTCTGGTCGCCCGCCTTGCCGTTGGTCGGGCGCAAACCGGGAACGACGAAAAACCCGTCCTTCCACCGCGAATGCACTGCGCCAACCTCATGCCCGGAGCAGACGATCCCGTCGAGCCCGGCCTTGTGCGCCAGTTCCGCCAGACGCAGCGCCTGGTCGTGGGGGTTGGAGCCGATCCCGGTTGCGTTGAGGTCGTTCTCGTCAAGGCTGGTGAGGACGGTGACGGCGACCACCTTGCAGTGCTCTCCGGCGGCGGCCTTCGCATCTTCCATCATCGCCCGCCCGCCTGCGGCGTGAACGGTGACGATCGCCGGTTCAAGCACATGGACCGCCTGCATCGCCCCGGCGACGGTATTGGGAATGTCGTGCAGCTTGAGGTCAAGGAACAGCGGCAGGCCGATCTTGGCGATTTCGTGCACACCGTGGTGGCCGTGGGCGTAGAAGAATTCCATGCCCAGCTTCAGCCCGCCGATGTGGTCCTTGACCTTGCGGGCAACGGCTTCGGCGGTTTCAAGCCGGGGGAAATCAAGGGCGAGAAAGACGGGATTGGTCATGGCGCCGGCGCATGGGGTTCCGAAGCGGCGGCGTCAAGCTGCGTCGAGGTGGCGATCAGCGAGGGCGCACTTGCAGAGGCGGCGCGCACCGAATTCTCCAGCGCGTTGATCCGCCGGTTGGAGCGCCACTTCCATCCCTTGTGCAGCATCCACATCGGCAACAGGCCAAGCAGGAACGAGGCGATCACCAGAACAGGCAGCTTGGTTTCGAGAACCAGGCCTTCCCAGATCTTCACTTCGATCGTCTGCCAGTTGTTGAGCGAAAACAGCAGCAGCGTGACGAACACCAGCACCCAGACAATCGTGCGGACGATTTGCATCGACGGCTCCCCTCGTTCCACGATGGACGATCGGGCGCGATGCTATGCCGGATCGGCGGCGAAGAAAAGGTGCCTATTCTCCAAACACTCGAGCGAAAATCGTATCCACCGCCTTGAAGTGATAATCGAGGTTGAACTTCTCTTCCAACGTCGCGGGTGAGAGCGCGGCGGTTACTTCGGGATCGGCCTTGAGCAGGTCGAGCAGGTTGAGCTGCCCGTCCGATTCCCACACCTTCATCGCGTTGCGCTGGACCAGCCGATAGGCGGCGTCGCGCTCCAGCCCGGCCTGGGTCAGGGCGAGCAGGACCCGCTGCGAGTGGACGAGCCCCCCCATCTTGTCGAGGTTCTTCTGCATCCGCTCAGGGTACACGACCAGCTTGTCGACCACCGAGGTCAGCCGGGCGAGCGCAAAGTCGAGCGTGATCGTCGCATCGGGACCGATGAAGCGTTCCACTGAGGAATGCGAAATGTCCCGCTCATGCCACAGCGCGACGTTTTCCAGCGCCGGGGTAACGGCGGAACGAACCATGCGGGCAAGGCCGGTGAGGTTTTCGGTCAGCACGGGGTTGCGCTTGTGTGGCATGGCCGACGAGCCCTTCTGGCCGGGCGAGAAATATTCCTCGGCCTCCAGCACTTCGGTCCGCTGCAAATGGCGGACCTCGATCGCCAGGCGCTCGATCGAGCTGGCGATCACGCCCAGGGTCGCGAAGAACATCGCGTGGCGATCGCGCGGGATCACCTGGGTAGAGACGGGCTCGGGGGTCAGGCCCAGCTTGTCCGCGACATATTCCTCCACGGCGGGGTCGATGTTGGCGAAGGTGCCGACCGCGCCCGAAATGGCGCAGGTGGCAATCTCTGCGCGGGCGTTCTCGAGCCGGGTCTTGCAGCGCGAAAACTCGGCATAGGCCTCGGCCAGCTTCTTGCCGAAGGTGGTCGGTTCGGCATGGATACCGTGGCTGCGGCCGATGGTCGGGGTGTATTTGTGTTCCAGCGCGCGGCGCTTGATCGCGGCAAGCAGGTCGTCAAGGTCAGCCAGGAGCAGGTCCGACGCGCGGGCAAGCTGCACCGCAAGCGTGGTGTCCAGCACGTCGCTGCTGGTCATGCCCTGGTGCATGAAGCGCGCTTCGGGGCCGACCTGCTGGGCGACCCAATCGAGGAAGGCGATCACATCGTGCTTGGTCACGGCCTCGATCGCGTCGATCGCGGCGACGTCGATCCGGGGGTTGGTCGCCCACCAGTCCCATAACGCCTTGGCTCCGCTTGGTGGCACGACGCCGAGTTCGCCCAGCTTCTGCGTGGCATGGGCCTCGATCTCGAACCAAATGCGATAACGCGCCTCCGGCTCCCAGATGGCGACCATCGCGGGGCGGGCGTAGCGGGGGACCATGTTCGACTCCTGAAAAGCTTGCGAGGGCGCCGCTAGGGCGAGGGGACCGGTAAGGCAAGGGGGAGGGGTGGATTTGCCGCGCGGCAGGCTCGACAACAGGCACGATCCGCGCCACCACGATGCGCGTGTCGCCCGTCCATCTGCAACGCCGTTCCTTCCTCGCCACCGCGGCGGTGCTTGCGCTGGTGCCGCGGCGGGCGCTTGCCCAGGAGAAGCCGATGTTCGCCTCCAACCGTCCGGTGCCGGCCGCGCGCAAGTTCGTCAGCACGGCGGTCGAGCGCGAGATTGACCGGGTTTCCGCGCTGATCCGCGATCCCGAACTGGCGTGGATGTTCGGCAACTGCTTTCCCAACACGCTTGATACGACTGTCAACCTTGGCATGGTCGGGGGCAAGGACGATGCCTTCGTCATCACCGGCGACATTCCCTGCCTGTGGTTGCGCGATTCGGCGGCGCAACTGCGGCCCTACCTTCACCTCGCTCCGGGCGACGAGCCGCTCACCCACCTGTTCCGCGGGCTGATCCGTCGCCACGCGCGCTGCGTGCTGATCGATCCCTATGCCAACGCCTTCATGAAGGACCCGGCCGATCCGACCTCACTGAGCTGGTCGCGCACCGACAGGACCGAGATGAAGCCCGGTGTGGCGGAGCGGAAATGGGAAGTCGATTCGCTGTGTTACGTGTTGCGGCTCGCCCACGACTATTGGCAGACGACTGGCGACATCGAGCCGTTCGACGAGACCTGGGCAAAGGCCGCTCGCACCATCGTCGCCACCTTCAAGGAACAGCAACGCCGGGACGGACCCGGCCCTTACCGCTTCCAGCGGCGCAGCGACCAGCCGACCGAAACCACGCTCGCCGGAATTGGCGTGCCGACCCGCAAGACCGGCCTGATCCATTCCGCGTTCCGTCCATCGGACGATGCCTGCACCTATCCGTGCAATATCCCCGGCAATCTCTTCGCCGTGGCGGTGCTGCGCGAGTTGGCGGAACTGGCGAGCGCCGTGCTGCATGATGTGGCGCTGGCAGGGGAGGCAACGGCGCTCGCCGCCGAGGTCGAGGCGGCGGTGATGGCCAACGGCACGATGGTCCTGCCCGACGCGCGCCAGGTCTTTGCCTACGAGACGGACGGTTTCGGCAACCACCTGTTCATGGACGACGCCAATGTCCCGTCACTGCTCGGGCTTGCCTACCTGCGCTGCCTGCCAGCGGACTATCCCCTGTGGCGCACCACCGCCGACGCGGTGTGGAGCGAGGCCAACCCTTGGTTTTTCAAGGGGCGCGCGGCCGAAGGGATCGGCGGCCCGCACATCGGCGAGGGGCAGATCTGGCCGATGGCGATCATCCTGCGCGCGCTGTCGAGCGACGATGATGCGGTGATCGCATGGAGCCTGAAGACCCTGCGCGCCACCCATGCGGGGACCGGCTTCATGCACGAAGCGTTCGACAAGGACGATCCGGCGAAGTTCACCCGGTCGTGGGTTGCCTGGGTCAACGGGTTGTTTGGCGAATTGGTGGTGAAAGTCGCAAGGGAGCGGCCACACCTGCTGGCCGTGACTTACGACTCGCCCTGAATATCGTCGGCACGAACGGGCTCAAGGCTTGGCGGGAGCCCAGCCGAACTCCAGCACGGATTCGCCCGCCGCTTGTCCGTGCGAATCGAAACGCCGCTCGATGATCCGGCCCGATCCCGCCGCATCGACCATCACCAGGGTCGAACAGCGCGTGCCATAGGTTTCGTTGCGGATGAATACCGGGGAGAACACGTCCTCCGGGTCCGGCGATTCGGGCGTCTCGTCGGACAAGGCGCGAAACAGGGGGTCGGGTCCATCCTCCCGGTCCAGCCAATCGGCCAGGGCTTCTTCCAGGCGCACGGTCTTGAACCAGCGGTCGCCACGCGCTCCGTTGGAGAGGCCATGGATCCCCGGATCGAGGTCCAGTTGCTGAGGCTCGGGCCGGTTGGTCACGAACCGAAGTCTGTCCTGATCTGCAAGCCACAGGTTGAACGGGTTCATCGTCTCGACTGCGCGCGGCGCGTTGCCGCGCAACCAGTCCGTGATCAGTGCCCCGCGCGATGCGAGTTCCGGCTTGGGATAGCCCGCCATGCGAAGGTTTGTGACGAGGGCGAAGCGGCCTTCGCTCACGCCAAGCCATGTTCCGCCCGCCTGTAGGTCACGCCCGGCGATGATGCGTCCGTCGGCCCAGCGGGAAAGCGCGGCGGTGGGGCGGGCGTGGAACTCGTCGCGGTTGCCGATCGCGACCATGGCCCAGCGTGGATGGGCCCGCCAGGCGATCGCGGCTACGCACATGGCGTCTGGGACCGGTGTGGTTGGCGCGTCCTCATACCAGCCCCTTCGCTTTGAGGCTGACATACCCCTCCTTGCCGATGATCACATGATCGTGGACAACGATCCCCAGCAACCGCCCCGCCTCGGCGATGCGGTTGGTGATCTGGATGTCGGCGCGACTGGGTTCGGGCGAGCCGGAGGGGTGGTTGTGGACCAGGATCAGTGCGCTGGCGCCAAGGTCCAGCGCCTTCTTGACCACTTCGCGTGGATGGATCGCGGCCTCGTCGATGGAGCCATCGGAGACAAGGTGGTCGAGAATCAGGCGGTTGCGCGTATCGAGGTAAAGCACCCGCACCCGCTCGTGATTGAGATGCGCCATGTCGATCGTCAGATAGTCGATCAGCGCCTGCCACGATCCCAGCACGGGCTGGTCCTGCACCCCGGTCCGGGCGAGCCGCCGGGTGGCGAGGGCAACGATCTTGATCGCCGCCGCGCTCGTCTCGCCCATGCCGGGGTGGTTGGCCAAGCCCTGCGGATCGGCGTTGAACACGCCCGCGAGCGAGCCGAATCGCGCGAGCAGCGTCTTGGCGAGTGGCTTTACGTCGCGCCGGGGGATCGCTGTCATCAGGAGGTATTCGACCAGTTCGTGATCGGCCAACGCCGCGTCGCCACCGCTGAGCAACCGCGTGCGCAAGCGCGCGCGGTGGCCTGCGCCATCGTGCTGCTGTTCGTGCGAGTCTTCAGCCACTTCCACCCCCCGGTTGGTCGTGCGTTCCTTGCCTTTCGCCGGACGAGGGCGCAAGGGTGAGCGCATGTCCGATAGTGCTGGCGACGAAATTCAGGCGGGGGATGAGGTTCCGACGCGCCGGAAGCTTCCGCGCGGGTGGGCTGCGGTCGGAATCGTCGTCCTTGCCTTGATTGCCGTGGCGCTGGCTATCGTCTGGTTCCAGCGCGTGTCGATCGCCAACCGCATCATTACTGCGCAGATCAACAACCGCAAACTTCCGGCGACTTACACCATCGAATCGATTGGCACCCGCACCCAGATCCTCACCAACATCGTCATCGGCGATCCGAAGCGGCCGGACATGACGATCGAGCGGGCGATCGTCGAGATCACGCCGCAATTGGGCCTGCCAACGCTCGACACTGTGACGCTGATACGGCCCCGTATCTACGGGACGTACAAGGATGCGAAGGCCAGCTTCGGCAGCCTCGACCAGATTCTGTTCCGCCAGAACACGCAGTACGCCGGGATCCCCGATCTCAACCTGACTGTGGTGGACGGACGCGGGCGGATGGACACCGATTTCGGCGTGGTCGGGCTGAAGCTGGAAGGCACCGGCAACCTGCGCAATGGCTTTTCCGGTGTGGCCGCCATGATCGCCCCGAAGCTGGCGTCCCGGGGGTGCACGGCGGACAAGGCCAGCGCCTACGGCACAATAAAGGTCGTCTCGGCCCAACCGCAGTTTTCCGGTCCGCTGCGATTCGACGCGATCAGTTGCCCTGCTCAGAAGGTCGCGGCGAAGCGCGGCGCCCTGCAACTGGCAGTCAAGACCAGCGAGCGGTTCGACACGTTTTCCGGGACCTATGATCTCGTGACGGGCGAGGCGGCGCAGGCGACCAATCGCGCCGGGCAGGTTACGGCCAAGGGCGACTATACCTTGGCCAAGGGCGACGTCACGGTCGGCTACCGTCTCGCGGCGAAGCAATTGTCCGCCGGTCCTGGAACCGCGGGCGAACTGGCCGCCAAGGGACTGCTGCGCAGCCACGACCGGATGGCGCGGCTGGAGAGCGAGGGCGAACTCGACGGGACGGCGATCCGGCCGAGTCCGGCATTCGATCAAGCGCTGGAAGTTGCCGTGACGGCCGGAAACGGCAACCTGCTCGGACCGGCCGCATCGCAGGTTCGCGCCGCTTTGGCGCGCGAGGGGCAGAACGGCAGCCTTTCGGCAGGATACACCTGGCGCCAGGCCGGCAGCATCGGCACCCTTGTCGTGCCGCGTGCGGTTCTGCGCGGTGCAAGCGGCGCGGACCTGCTTGCCCTGTCGCGGGTCCAGCTTACCATCGGGGCAAAGGGCGGCCCGCGTTTCGTCGGCAATGTCGTGACCGGCGGCGCGGGCCTTCCGCAGATCGAAGGGCGGGTCGAAGCGCAGGGCAACGGGGCGACGCTCGGCCAATTCACCATGGTCGAATACCGCGCCGGCGATACCCGTATCGCGCTGCCCCGGCTGGCGCTGGTCCAGCGGCACGGCGGCGAAATCGGCTTTTCGGGCTCGGCCCGGTTGACTGGTAGCCTGCCAGGGGGGCGAGCCGAAAACCTGGTCCTGCCGCTCGACGGAACATGGTCGCAGCGCCTCGGTCTTTCGGTCTGGCGCAAGTGCATGCCGGTTAACTTCGATCGCTTCGCTGTGAGCAATCTCAGCCTCGAGAAGCGCCAGTTGATACTCTGCCCCGGCTCGGAAGGCGCGATGTTGCGCGGGGATGCCCGCGGCACCCGCTTTGCCGCGGGAACGCCGTCACTGGATCTTGGTGGCAAGCTGGGGACAACGCCGATCAAGCTGAACAGCGGTCCGGTCGGTTTCGCCTGGCCGGGAACGGTGACGGCCAAGGCCATCAACGTGGTACTTGGGCCGCCCGGCGAGCCGACCTCGCTGAAGGTGACAAACCTGACGGGAACGCTTGGCGCGATGAGCAGCGGCACTTTCGCCGGAACAGAATTCAAGCTCGCCAAGGTGCCGCTCGACATGTTCGAGGGTCAGGGCAAATGGCGCTTTGGCAATGGCGATCTCGTTCTTGATGGCGCAACCTTCCGCCTCGAGGATCGCGAGGTCGATGACCGCTTCCGCCCGCTGATCGCGCGCGATGCGTCGTTGCGGCTGCATTCGACGCGGTTCGATGTCGACGCCGTGCTGCGCGAACCGAGGAGCGACCGCGAGGTTGCCGAAGCGAAGATTGTCCACGATCTTGATACCGGGGTGGGGTTTGCCGATCTCATCGTCCGCGGCATCGTCTTCGATCGCAAGTTGCAGCCGGTCACGATCACGCCGCTGGCGCTGGGCGTTATCGCCAACGCCGATGGCACGGTGGCGGGCACCGGACGGATCGACTGGAAGGACGGCAACGTCACCAGCACCGGTCGCTTTCATACCGACAAACTCGATTTCGCGGCGGCGTTCGGTCCCGTCAAGGGAACGTCCGGCACGGTCGTTTTCACCGATCTACTGGGCCTTGTTACCGCGCCCGATCAACATCTCAAGATTGCCTCGATCAATCCGGGGATCGAGGCGACGGATGGTGATGTCTCGTTCAAGCTCGAGCCGGATCACCTGCTGGTGGTCAACGGCGCGACATGGCCGTTCCTTGATGGCGAACTACGCCTGAAGCCGACCCGGATGGTTCTCGGCGCGTCCGAAGTGCGCAATTTCACCCTTCACGTAAACGGCATCGAGGCGGCCCGCTTCGTCGAACGGATGGGGCTTGCCAACCTGTCGGCGCGCGGCCTGTTCGACGGCGACCTGCCGCTGGTGTTCGACGCCAATGGCGGGCGGATCGAGGGCGGA
>JAGWUU010000090.1 GCA_028868335.1 Sphingomonadales bacterium
TGCTGCGCTGCGGCGGGCAGGGGGAGGGCGAACGCGACGAGCGCGAGGACGGGGCGAAGCATGGCGATCACGCTACCGCCTTTGCCCGGCCGATCAACCCCATGCTTGGCCTCCGTTCGACGAACCGCTAACGCCCTTCTGCAACAGGAGGAATCGGACAGCCATGGCCGCAAACGGCTCTACCCGCGTGATCCTGACCGCCCTTGCGGCAAACGTGGGCATTGCCGTCGCCAAGTTCGTCGCGGCGGCGATCACCGGCTCCTCGGCGATGCTGACCGAGGGGGTTCACAGCCTGGTCGATTCGACCAATCACGTCCTGCTGCTCCATGGAACCCGGCGCAGTCGCCGCCCGGCGGATGCGCTGCACCCGCTCGGCTATGGGCGCGAGCTGTATTTCTGGTCGTTCGTGGTCGCCATCCTGGTGTTCGCGCTGGGCGCGGGGGTGTCGCTCTACGAAGGCGTGCTGCATTTGCTTCATCCCGAACCGGCCAGCGATTTCATCGTCGCCTTTGCCGTTCTTGGCCTCGCCGCATCGCTCGAAGGCTGGTCGACCTGGGAAGCGCTGCGCGGTTTCGCGCAGGACAGCAAAGGCAAGGGCATGCTGCGCGCCCTCCGCGATACCAAGGACGCGCCGACGCTGATCGTCCTGCTTGAAAACACCGGCGCCCTGGCAGGACTGGCCATCGCCGCCATCGGCCTCGGGCTGAGCTGGTGGACGGGCAGCCCGTTGTGGGACGGGATCGCCTCGGTGCTGATCGGGCTGGTGCTGGGTGCGATCGCGGTGATGCTGATCGTCGAGGCGAAGGGACTGTTGATCGGCGAGGCCGCCGATCCCGAACTGGTCGAGGCGATCCGCACCTGCGCAGCCGAACATCCTGGCGTTGTCGCGGTGCAGCAGGTGCTGACCGTTCACCAGGCGCCAGACATGGTGGTCAGCGTGATCAGCGTCGATTTCGAAGACACCATCACCGCGCGCGAAGTTGAACAGACCGTGCGCGACATCGAAGCCGATGTTGCCCGCCGCTTTCCGGTCGTCACCCGCGTCTATGTCCGGCCGCTCGATCCGGCGATCGCCTGACGACTTCTTCCGGGGCTGTGGACAACCCAAGCGCTTGTCGCTGTGCAATCTTCGGCGGGGCTGTAAGAGCGCTGTCACATTCCACAGAGGGGCATGACGCGATGTTTGGTTGGTTCCAGCGGCTTCTGCCGCGTTCCGGCGATTTCTTCACCCTGTTCGAGCGCCATGCCGCCACCCTTATCGCGGCTTCCGAGGCCCTGGCCCAGTTGACCTCGGGCGAGGGTGACCGCGGCGCCCACCTGCGCACGATCCACGATCAGGAACACGCCGCGGACGAAGTGATCCGCGAAACCCTGCATGAAGTGCGGCAGACCTTCCTGACCCCGTTCGATCGCGGCGCGATCACTTCGCTGATCGGCACGATGGACGATACCATCGACGAGATGAACCGCACCGCCGCTGCGATCGAACTGTTCGAGGTCCAGACCTTCGATCCGCAGATGAGGCAGATCGCCGGATTGATCCAGGACGCCTGCCGCCTGATCGCCGAGGCGGTGCCGCTGCTGCGCGACGTCGAGCGCAACGGGCGGCGGCTGCACGAACTCACCGCGCGTCTCGTCAAGCTCGAGGGCGAGGTCGACGTGCTGCATGACACCGGCATGAAGGCTGCGTTCCAGGCGCAGAAGGCCAAGTCCGATCCGCTCGCGTTCATGGTCGCGCGCGAGATCTACAAGGACCTTGAGCGTATCGCCGACGCCTTTGAGGATGTCGCCAACGAGATCGACAGCCTCGTCATCGACCACGGCTGAGGCGGGGCAGGATGCAGATGGTTCACACCGGTCGCCAGTCCCTCCATCGCTTGCTGGAGAGGTCAGGGGTGGGTCAGTCCGCCGCATCGCGCGGATTGGCGAGCGGCACGGCCCCGGCCGCGCGTGCGCACCGGGTAGGAGGCCGCCATGCATGAGCTTGCCTATCCGCTGCTGGTCGGCCTGATCGTCGTCGCGCTGGCCTTCGATTTTCTCAACGGGCTGCACGATGCGGCCAACTCGATCGCCACGGTTGTCTCGACCCGGCTGCTCTCGCCGGTAATGGCGGTGGTGTTCGCCGCCTTCGGCAATTTCGCGGCCTATTGGATCATGGGGCTGAAAGTGGCCGACACGATCGGCAAGGGGATCATCAACAAGGATGTGGTGACGCCGGGAGTGGTATTCGGTGCGCTGGTCGGCGCGATGGTGTGGAACATCATCACCTGGGTCCGCGGCATCCCTTCATCGTCCAGCCATGCCCTGTTGGGCGGCCTGCTTGGCGCGGGCATCGCCCACGCGGGACTGGGCGCGGTCGAATCGAAAAAGACCCTCGAAACGATCTGGGCCATCTTCCTGTCGCCGATCCTGGGCTTCGCCATCGCCATGGCCATGGTGCTTTTGACAAGCTGGCTGTTTCGCGGATTCCAGCCGCGCCGCGCCGAAGGCGTGTTCAAGGGGCTGCACTTGCTGTCCAGCGCGGCTTTCTCGATCAGCCATGGCGGCAACGATGCCCAGAAGACCATGGGGATCATCACCGTCCTGCTCTATTCGACCGGGCATCTGAACGGCGAATTCCATCCGCCCGAATGGGTGGTGATCGCCTGCTATTCGGCAATGGCGCTGGGCACGATGTCGGGCGGCTGGCGGATCATCAAGACGATGGGCACCAAGATTACCAAGCTCAATCACCACACCGGGTTCTGCGCCAGCACGGCGGGATCCATCGTGGTGTTCGCCGCGAGCGCCATGGGCATTCCGGTGTCGACCACCCATGTCATCACCGGCGCGGTGATCGGCACCGGCGCCGCGCGCAAGGCCAGCGCGGTCCGCTGGGGTATTGCGGGCCGCGTCGTGACTGCGTGGTTCATCACCATCCCGGCAAGCGCCGCGGTCGGGGCGGTGTTTTACACCGTGACCCGGATGTTCTGACCGGACAAACGAGGTAGCGGGGCTCCACGCTCGACAAGGGCAGAACCCCCATCCCAGCCCTTCCCCAACGGGGAAGGGCTTTGAAGCTTCACCAAACTCTAGCCGCGCGGGTTGGCCGAGCGGCGGTGCATCCCGTTGGGTTGACCGCCGCGGTTGTCGTCGCGACGGGCGTTGCTGCCCCCGCGATGGTCGTCACGGCGTCCGGTGTTGCCGGAATGGGCCTTGTTGCCATGCTGGCTGCCCTGTGGCTTGCCAGAGCGCTCGCCCTCGTGGCGCTGGCCGCGATTGCCCTGGTCCCGACCGTGACCTTGACCCTGGCCCTGACGCTCGCCGCGCGGATGCGCCGGACGGCGCTCCTCGCGCTCGGGGCGGCGGTCGATCCCGCCGCTGCCTTCATTGGCGAGCGGGTTGAACACCGGCCCCCTCGGTGCCGTGGTGCGGCGGTTGTCGGCCATGCGCTCGTTGCGGATGTACTGGTCACGCGACTGTCCGTCGCGCGCCTGTCCACCGTTGGCGCGGTTGTTGTTGGGACGGCGGCCATCACGGGCCGGGCGACCGCCGCGCCCACGGGCATCGCGTTCCTCGCGGCGGGCGTCCTGCTCGATCTGCGCCGGGGTGCGGCGCGAGGGAGCAGGCAGGCGTGCCGCTTCGGCCGAGAAGTTCTCGGGCAAGGGCAGCTTGGAAAGCTGAACTCCGGTGAGCCGCTCGATGTCGCGGAGGTAGGCCCGCTCGTCAGGGGCAACGAAGCTCACGGCAACGCCATCGGCCCCGGCGCGCGCGGTGCGGCCAATCCGGTGGACATATTGCTCGGCGACATTGGGCATCTCGAAGTTGAAGACGTGGCTCACGCCCGAAACGTCGATCCCGCGCGCGGCGATGTCGGTCGCCACCAGTACCGGCATCGAGCCCTTGCGGAACGCGCCCAGCGCGGCGGTGCGCTGCGCCTGGCTCTTGTTGCCGTGGATCGCTGCGGCGTTGATCCCCGCGGCGCTGAGGTGCCGCACCACGCGGTCGGCCCCATGCTTGGTGCGGGTGAACACCAGCGAGCGCTCGATCTCGCCACTGGCGAGGCCCTTGTTGAGGCTGATCGTCAGCAGCGCCTGCTTTTCGGCCTGGTTGAGGAACATCGCATATTGCTCCACGCGCTCGGCGGTCGTCGCCTGCGGCGTCACTTCCACCCGGGCGGGATTGTGGATGAACTGCTTGCCCAGATCGGCGATCGCCTTGGGCATGGTGGCCGAAAAGAACAGGCTCTGCCGCTCCTTCGGAAGCAGCGCGGCGATGCGCTTGAGCGGAACGATGAAGCCAAGGTCCATCATCTGGTCGGCTTCGTCGAGCACGAAGATCTCGACATTGCGCAGCGTCAGCGCGCGTTGGTCGATCAGGTCGAGCAGGCGGCCCGGCGTGGCGACCAGTACGTCACAGCCCGGCACCAGCATGCGGGCCTGCTTGCCGACGGGGACCCCGCCGAACACGCACTGGATCGACAGGTTGAGGAACTTGGCATAGCCGCGCATGTTGTCGGCGATCTGCGCGGCCAGTTCGCGCGTGGGGCTCAGCACCAGCATCCGGCAGCCGGCGTTGCGGCGCGGCTGCGGATTTGCGGCGAGGCGGTGGAGCGAAGGCAGCGAGAACGCGGCGGTCTTGCCGGTGCCAGTCTGGGCGATGCCCAGCAGGTCGCGGCCTTCCAGCAGGGCGGGGATCGCCTGGCGCTGGATCGGGGTGGGATCGGCGTAGCCTTTCGCGCCAAGCGCGCGAAGAATGGGTTCGGCAAGGCCGAGGTCGGTAAAATAGGACATGGAATTTCTTTCAATCGGAAGCGGCGCGCGCAACGGATTTCCGCAGCGACACGAAGCAAGGGTTCGTTCGATGCGACCCTGCGTGAAGAAGGTGGCTTCAGGTTCGGATCGACCGGGCAATCGGGGCGGCCATTCCTTGAAAGGAGGCCTCACGCTGCGCCGAATTTCCATACGAGTTAGTCCCGCAGGGCCGGTCGTGTTGCGCGGCCTTTATGCTGCATTGCCAAAGAACGCAAGGAAATTACGCCAAGCGCAGTAATCGGCATCAAGATGGTTGACCCTGTTGATCCGAGCGGCTTGGGTCCAGCGATGGTGACCGTCGAAAAAACCGCCATTCTTGTCAGTGTGGCCAGACTGCGCCGCAAGCTGCGCTCGAGCGAGGCCGCGTTCCTGGTTCTCGCCGCAGTTGCGGGGCTGGCCGCCGGCCTTTTTACGGTCGCGCAGCAAGTTCTTGCCCATGGTATTCAGCGCCTGTTCTACGGCGTCACAATCAATCGGTTGAGCGCGCTCGGCTCGATTCATCACCCGTGGAAGCTGCTGGCTCTGCCTTTGGGGGGCGCGGTTATGGTCCTGTTGGTACGCTGGCTGCACCGCCGCCGCGCGCCGATCGACGTGGTCGAGGCCAATGCGCTTCACGGCGGGCGGATTCCATTTAGCGACAATCTGGTGATCGCGGCGCAGACCGTAATTTCGAACGGGGCTGGCGCCTCGGTGGGTTTAGAGGCGGCCTATGCGCAGATGGGGGGCGGGTTTGCCTCGATCCTCGGCCAATGGTTCGCGCTCAGGCGCAACGATCTGCGCACCTTGGTCGGGGCCGGAGCCGGCGCGGCGATCGGCGCAGCCTTCGGTGCGCCGCTGACCGGGGCGTTCTATGCTTTCGAGATCGTGATCGGAACCTACAGCCCGGCGACCGTGGCGCCGGTGATCGCCGCCTCGCTGGTCGCAGTTTCCACCGCGCAACTGCTCGGCGTCGATCCGTACCTCATCGCCACGGCAACCGGACGCGGCTTCACTATAGACGAATATCTCGCCTACGCCGGACTGGGACTGATCTGCGCGATGTTCGGTATCTGCATCATGCGGCTGGTGACCTTTGCCGAACAGCGCGTGCAATCGTGGAAGGCCGCCGTGCCGTGGCGCCAGATCATTGGCGGCTTCCTGTTGATTCCGCTGGCGCTGGTTTCACCGCAGACGTTGTCGGCAGGCCACGGTGCACTTCATCTCGATCTTGCGATGCATCCCGCGCTCGGCTTTCTCGCGGTTGTTCTGACGCTCAAGGTTGCCGCATCGGTGATTTCGCTCAGTTTCGGTTTTCGCGGCGGCCTGTTCTTTGCCTCGCTGTTCCTCGGTTCGCTATTGGGGATGCTGTTTGCCGGCCTGGTCAATGCCGCCGACCTGGGGATCGAACTTAGCCTCAATGATGCGGCGCTGGTCGCGATGGCCGCGCTCAGCGTCTCGATCGTCGGCGGCCCGATGACACTGGCAATCCTCATGCTGGAGACGACGCACGATTTCGCGCTGATGGGCGTGGTGCTGACCGCTACCCTGATTTCGGGCGCGATTACGCGTGAACTGTTCGGGTACTCATTCTCGACCTGGCGGCTTCACACCCGCGGTTCGGCGATCCGCAGTCCGCGCGATATCGGCTGGATGCTGGATCTGACCGCGCAGAGCGTGATGCGGCGTGACTGGGTGGCTATCTCTGAGGCAACGACAATTGACGCTCTTCGCGAACAGGTGCCGTTGGGATCAACCAAGAAATCGGTGATGACCGACGCCGATGGCCACTACCGGGGGATCGTGACCACCGCCGCAGCCTATCGCCCCGATCTCAACCCACTGGACAGTGTCGCCTCGATCGTCATTCTCGCGGATGTCACCCTGACACCGGCAACAGGGATGGACGAAATGCTGCGCAAGTTCGACCGCGAAGCCGTGGATGAACTTGCGGTGGTCGATAGCGAGGGCCGTGTGCTGGGTATCGTCACCGAAAAATATGCGCGTCGCCGGTATTTCGAGCGGATCGAACTGTCGCAGCGCGAGATATTCGGCGAGACGTGAGCGTCGCCCGGCGTCGAGGCTCACCGCCCCTCGATTACGCCGAACAGGTCGTGCGCGTCGGCATCCTCGATCCGCACCTCGACGATCGTACCGGCTTCCAGTCCTTCGGGCACGTCGCGGAGATAGACTGCGCCGTCGATTTCCGGAGCATCGGCCTGGCTGCGCCCGGTGGCGCCGCGATCGCCGTCCTCGTCGGGTTCGCCCACCTCGTCGATGATCACCGGGGTCAGGTGGCCCACCTTGGCGGCAAGCTTCGCGGCGCTGATCGCCTCGGTCTTTTCCATGATCCGGGCGTAGCGTTCTTCCTTGACCGCTTCCGGCACCGGATCGGGCAGGGCATTCGCGGCCGCGCCCTCGACCGGCTCGAACCGGAACGCGCCGACCCGGTCGAGCTGGGCCGCTTCGAGCCAGTCCAGCAGGTACTGGAAGTCTGCCTCCGTCTCGCCGGGGAAGCCGACGACGAAGCTGGAGCGGATCGTCAGGTCGGGGGCGATGGCACGCCACTGGAGGATGCGGTCAAGCACGCGGGCCTCATTCGCCGGGCGTTTCATCGCCTTCAGCACCGAAGGGCTGGCGTGCTGGAACGGGATGTCGAGATAGGGGGTGATCAACCCCTCGGCCATCAGCGGGATCACTGCGTCGACGTGGGGGTAGGGGTAAACATAGTGAAGGCGGATCCACGGCGGGGTGCCTTCAGGGGTGCGAAGCTGGCCCAGCTCGCGGGCGAGGTCGGTCATGTGGGTGCGGACGGAATGACCCTTCCACTCGCGCTCTTCATGGGGGACGTCGACGCCATAGGCCGAGGTGTCCTGGCTGATCACCAGCAACTCGCGCGTGCCGGCCGCGACCAGCTTTTCCGCCTCGCGCAGCACCGCGTCGATCCGGCGGCTGGCCAGCTTGCCGCGCAGCGAGGGGATGATGCAGAACGAGCAGGCGTGGTTACACCCCTCGCTGATCTTGAGGTAGGAATAGTGGCGCGGGGTGAGCTTGACGTCCTGCTGCGGGACGAGGTCGATGAAGGGACCCTGGCTGGGCGGGGCAGCCTCGTGCACCGCCTCGACCACCGCCTCGTACTGATGGGCGCCGGTAACGGCGAGAACCTCCGGGAACTTTGCCCGGATCAGCTCGGCCTCGTTGCCCATGCAGCCGGTGACGATTACCCGCCCGTTCTCGGCGATCGCCTCGCCGATCGCGGAAAGGCTTTCCTCCTTGGCGCTGTCAAGGAAGCCGCAGGTGTTGACGAGTACCACGTCGGCGCCCTCGTAATCGGGGGACATGGCATAACCATCGGCGCGCAACCGCGTGAGGATGCGTTCGGAGTCGACCAGCGCCTTGGGACAGCCGAGGCTGACCATACCGACGCGTTTTTGATCTGGAATCGTGGAGGCCATGGGGGCGGCCCCTTACACTGTGATGGCCAGAAGTGCTACACCGTTGCGGCGGGATGTATGGGAGACTTGGAATGGGTGCGGTGAACTGGTTCGCGGTGGTGCTCGGCACCGTGGCGTTCTTCGCGGTCGGTGCTGTGTGGTACGGGGTGCTCTTCACCAGTCGCTGGCAGCGCGAGGTGGGGGTGAAGGACCCGCCGCAAGGGTCGATGGTGGCGAAGGTGATGGGGCTGACGCTGCTATGCGAATTTCTGGTCGTTTCGACGCTCGGCCACCTGCTCGCCCGCACTCAGCCCACCGCCCACGTCAAGATGATGATGGCGATGGGCTTTGCGGTGACGATCATGGCCCCGGCGATCGGCATCAACTATATTCACCAGCGTCGCTCGCTAACGCTGTTCCTGATCGACGCCGGGCACTTCCTGGTCGGCATGGCGGCAGCGGGTGCGGTGTTTATCTGGCTGACTTAGCGGGCTTGGATTTGGGTTTGATCTTGGGTTTGGGCTGGGATTTGATCTGGGATTTGGTCTGTGCTTTGGTTTGGGCCTTGGGCAGATACCTGGCTGGATCGACCGGCACGCGGTTGCGACGGATTTCGAAGTGGAGTTGCGGTTCTTCCGCCAGTCCGGTCTGGCCGTTGAGTCCGATCCGCTCGCCAGCCTTGACGTCGTCACCGTCCTTGACGGTGATCTTGTCGAGGTAGGAATAGGTCGTGGTCCAGCGCCCGCCATGGTAAAGGATCACGGTCAGCCCGTATTCCTTTGGTCCGTCTCCGGCGAAGATCACCTTGCCGGCTGCGGCGGCGCGGATCGCGGTGTCTTTGTTCGCCACCACGTCGATTCCGTCGTGCCACGGCTTGTCGCCAACCTTGGCGATGAATTCGCGGCGGACCTTGCCCTCGACCGGCCAGCGGAAAGCGGGAGCGGCAGTGTCCTTGAGCGCGGCCGGCGCATCGCTCGCTTCGGCAAGCGGCGAGGCGGAGGATGAAGGTGTCGGGGCGGGGGTGGCACGGCCCTTAGCAATGGTCGGGATGGTCAGCTTCTGCCCGGTCTTGACCGAAGCCTTGGGGTCGATTCCGCTCGCCGTGGCGATGGTCGACCAGGGCACGCCATAGTCCATGGCGATACCGAAACCGGTCTCGTCCTCCTTAACGACGTGCGTACGGCGGCGGGGGATGATCAGCTTCTGTCCGTTGCGCACCGCGTAGGGCGGCTTCAGTGCGTTGGCCTCAATGATCAGGACGCGCGGCACTTCGGCACAGTTGGCGATCCCGCCGATCGTTTCGCCCGCCTTGACCACGTGGCTCGTCTCGGTCCTGGGATCGGGTTCCGTGGCGGCGACCAGCAGCACGCCCGCACCCAGCACGAGCGCCGCGCGCCGCATCAGGCGAAACGTCCCGCCAGCGCGGCGAGCGAGGCGTCGTGGGTCAGGTCAAGCTGGAGCGGGGTAACGGACACGTAGCCATCCTGAATTGCCTCAAGGTCGGTCGCATGGCCCGGGGTCTGTTCGATCCCGTGCAATCCGAACCAGAAGTAGCGGTAGCCTCTGGGATCGGTTCCTTCAACCACCGATCCGCGTGCATAGTCATGAAATCCTTGGCGAACTACGCGGATTCCCTTAACCTCGGAGGCAGGACGTGGCGGAAAATTGATGTTGACCAGGGTGCGCGGCGCGAAGGGCGTATCAAGCAGCGGTCGGATCACCCGCGCCGCCCATGCTTCGGCAGCGGCGAAGGGCACGGTGTCGCCCATCCCCTCCTTCTCATAGACCTGGCTCATGGCGATCGACCGGATGCCCGCCAGCGTACCCTCGATCGCCGCGGACACCGTGCCCGAATAGGTCACGTCGTCGCCCAGGTTCGCCCCCCGGTTGACGCCGGAGAGGATGAGGTCGGGCTGCTCCGGCATGACGGTGCGAAGCGCCATCATCACCGCGTCGGTGGGCGTGCCGGACACCGAGAAACGGCGCGGGCCATGTTCGCGCAGCCGGACCGGGCGCGACAGGGTGAGCGAGTGGCCCGCGCCCGATTGCTCCTCCGAGGGAGCAACGATCCACAGATCGTCGCTGAACTGGCGCGCGATCGCCTCAAGCACGTCGAGGCCTGGCGCGTGGATGCCATCGTCGTTGGTAAGGAGAATTCTCATGCCGGCACCAGTCGGTCGATCCCGCCCATGTAGGGAAGGAGCGCGGCGGGAATGTCGACCGAGCCATCCTCCCGCTGGTAGTTCTCCAATACAGCTACCAATGTGCGCCCGACCGCGAGGCCCGAGCCGTTGAGGGTATGGACGAACTCGGTGCCCTTCTGCCCTTCGGGCCGGTAGCGCGTGTTCATCCGCCGCGCCTGAAAATCGCCGCAGTTGGAGCAGGACGAAATCTCGCGGTAAGCGCCCTGTCCCGGCAGCCACACCTCGAGATCATAGGTCTTGCGCGCGCCAAAGCCCATGTCACCCGTGCACAGCAAGACCTTGCGGTAGGGAAGCTCGAGTGCCTGGAGGATCGATTCTGCCGCCGCCGTCATGCGTTCGTGTTCGGCAGCCGAGTCATCCGCGCGAACCACGCTGACCAGCTCGCACTTCTCGAACTGGTGCTGGCGGATGAACCCGCG
>JAGWUU010000001.1 GCA_028868335.1 Sphingomonadales bacterium
GCCGTGCCGATTACCACGATCCCTTCAAGACCGCGGCAGATGTGCTGCATCCGCTCGAGCGCGAGCGGCTCGTCATCGACCACCAGGGTCCTCATGCGCCCGGAATCAGGCACGGCGATCGAGCGGCAGGGTGATGCGCGCAATCCAGCCGCCTCCGGGTTGCGGGCCGGAGGACAGCGTCGCGGCATCGCCGTAACGTGCTGCCAGCCTGTCGCGGACATTGGCAAGGCCGATGCCGAAGCCGCCACCATCACCTATGCCTTCGCCCCCAGCGCCGTCATCAGCAACCTCGATGACCAACTGACCCTGCTCCTCCCGCGCGGCGATCCGCACCGTCACCGCGCGTGCAACTGGAGCGACGCCATAACGTACCGAATTCTCGACCAACGGTTGCAGGATCATGCCGGGCACCCGCGCCTCCGCCAAAGCGGCGGGCAAGTCTATTACCACGAGCAAGCGTTCGGGAAAGCGCACCGCCTCGATTGCCAGGTAATGTTCCTGCTGGGCCATCTCCTGCTCGAGCGGCAGGTCAGCGCCAGGATCCCCGGCCAGACTGTGACGGTAGAAGTTCGAAAGTGTCTGGATCATCCGTTCGGCCGCTTCGCCCTTGCCCGTCATCACCAGGGCCGACAACGAATTGAGCGTGTTGAACAGGAAGTGCGGATTGACCTGATAGCGCAACGACCGCAGCTCGGCCGCCTTGGCCGCGCGCCGGAACGCGCCTTCGCGGCGCTCTGCCATCCGGGCCTGTTCACCATAGACCAGCGCGAAATAGAGTCCTGCCCACGCAAGCAGGAGGAAATAGCGCCCCAGCGCGACGTCCGTAAGCTGGCGCCAGCGAATGTCCCTGCGCGTTTGGGCATCTATGGTCAGCCCGGCCTCGGCCTGCTCTTGTTGGGCGATCGTGGGAATGGCCGGACGGGGCAAGGGAACCACCGGCGGCCGATTCGTCGTTTCGTCCTGAGCTCCGCCGTCGCGGTTGCGGTCTATCGGATCGACCAGCAGGTTGCCCGATTCGTCGCTGCGGATTCGCAATCCGTCGCGCGCACCGATCTGCGCCGTGGCCTGTTCCTCAACCGCCGCGAAAACCCCCTGGTTGATCAGGGCCAGCAGCAACGAGGCGGGAAGCGCGATCAGCAACACGGCCGTCGACTTGAACCACAATGCCCGCGAATCGAGCATGCGCAGCAGGGGCCACAGCCCGGCGGTCACCACCATCGAAGCAAGGATCACAACCAGCCGCCGCCACAGCAGCGCGTCATGCAGTTCAAGCCCGACCAGCCAGCCGCGCAGCGTGGCGATCAAGAAATAGGTCAGCCACATGCCCACGATCGAGGCAAGCACGATGCGCGTTGGCACGCGGGCGGGGCGGGCGGTCTCAACCATTTCAGGACCACGAGCTAGCCGATTGTCCCCGCTGGGGGCCAGTCGCTTTGTCGAAACGCCTGCATCCTTGGTCGAGTCGGGACTAGCTGGACAGGAGCCCTTCCCTGGCGATCTTGTCCTTCCAGACCAGCGGAGCGAGTTCGTGGACATTGTTGCCTTCGCTGTCGACAGCGACAGTTACCGGCATATCCTCGACCGTGAATTCGTAGATCGCTTCCATGCCGAGATCCTCGAACCCGACGACCTTCGATTCCCGAATTGCCCGCGAAACGAGATAAGCCGCGCCGCCCACCGCCATCAGGTAGGCAACCTTGTGCCGCGCGATTTCCTTGACTGCACCCTGCCCGCGTTCGGCCTTGCCGATCATGGTCAGCAGGCCGAGTTCGAGCATCATGTCGGTGAACTTGTCCATCCGCGTCGCGGTGGTTGGGCCGGCGGGCCCCACCACTTCGCCCATTACCGGATCGACCGGGCCGACATAGTAGATCGCCCTGCCCCTGAAATCGACCGGCAGCGGTTCACCCTTGGCGAGCATGTCCTGGATGCGCTTGTGCGCCGCATCGCGCCCGGTCAGCATCTTGCCGTTGAGCAGCAGACGGTCGCCCTGCTTCCAGCTCCGCACCTCTTCGGGCGTGAGCCTATCGAGGTCGACCCGTTTTGCCGCCTTGTCGGGCGTCCAGTGAACATCGGGCCACTCATCCAGCTTGGGCGTTTCGAGGAAGCTTGGCCCCGAGCCATCGAGCGTGAAGTGGGCGTGGCGCGTCGCCGCGCAGTTGGGGATCATCGCCACTGGCTTGCCCGCGGCATGGCACGGCCAATCGTAGATCTTGACGTCGAGAATCGTCGATAGCCCGCCCAGCCCCTGCGCGCCGATGCCCAGCGCGTTGACCTTGTCGAAGATCTCGATCCGCATCGCTTCAATGTCGGTCTGGGGGCCGCGCGCCTTGAGCTGAGCCATGTCGATCGGCTCCATCAGGCTCTGCTTGGCGAGCAGCACCGCATGTTCCGCCGTGCCGCCGATGCCAATCCCCAGCATTCCCGGCGGGCACCATCCGGCGCCCATCTGCGGCAGCATTTCCAGCACCCATTCGACGATGTTGTCGCTGGGGTTCATCATCTTGAACTTGGACTTGTTCTCGCTCCCGCCGCCCTTGGCGGCGACATCGACCGAGATGGTCTTGCCCGGAACCATGTCGACATGGAGCACGCAGGGCGTGTTGTCCCTGGTGTTGCGCCGGGTGAACGCCGGATCGGCCAGAACCGAGGCGCGCAGCTTGTTCTGCGGGTCGAGGTAGGCGCGGCGTACCCCTTCATCGACTACGTCCTGCAACGAACGCTCCGACCCCAGCCGGCAATCCTGCCCCCACTTGATGAAGACATTGACGATGCCCGTGTCCTGGCAGATCGGGCGATGGCCCTCGGCGCACATCCGGCTGTTGGTGAGGATCTGGGCGATCGCGTCCCTGGCTGCCGGCCCTTGCTCGGCCTCGTAGGCGTCGCCCAGCGCGCGGATATAGTCCATCGGGTGGAAATAGCTGATGTACTGCAGCGCGTCGGCTACGCTTTCGATGAGGTCATCCTCGCGGATCGTCACCATGGCGGTCATCGCTCAACTCCTGTGCTGCAAGCTGCTGGTCGCGCCCCCCTTAAGACCGCGCAGCCCCCCCGTCAAAGCGCTTGGCGCAGGGCCACCCTTCGCCTAGTAAAGCAACGGATTGCCCTGCTGTATTATTCGTGCAATACGGCGCGGCCAGAGGAATCACGATGACCCTTACCGCCGAACGCACCAATTTTTCCGTTGCCCGCAAGGCCATGATCGACAGTCAGCTTCGTGTCAGCGGCGTCAACGAGGAGCGGCTGCTGACCGCCTTCGCTTCTGTCGCCCGGGAAGACTTCGTACCTGCCGAACAGCGTGGCCATGCCTATATCGACCGCTCGATCCCGCTGGGCAACGGCAGCTCGCTTCCGGCCCCGCTGGTTCAGGGGCGGTTGCTCGGTGAAGCTGCGCCGACCAAAAAGGATCGTGTCCTGGTGGTTAGCTGCGGCAGCGATTACCTCGCCGCGCTGGTGCAGCCGCTGGTGGCGTCGGTCGATGTCATTCCCGCCGCTGCAGCCGTCACCATCGTCAAGGGCAGCTACGACCTGATCCTGATCGACGGTGCGATCGAGCGGCTTCCCGCAGCCCTTGCCGACGCGCTTGAGGAGGGCGGGCGCATCGTAACCGGCCTGGTTGAACGTGGCGCGACCCGGCTTGCAGCCGGACGCAAGGTTCGCGGTGAGGTAGCCCTTTTCCCGCTGGCCGACATCGGGATGCCGGTCCTGACCGAATTCGCCGCCCCCAAGAGTTGGAGCTTCTGATCGTGCGGGCGTCGCGAATTGCCCTGCTGGTCGGGGCCGCATTGCTTGCGAATCCGGTGCTGGCCGATGATCTGCGCGGCGCGCTGACCATGGCCTACAACTCCAACCCGACCTTGCAGGCCGCCCGCGCCCAGCAGCGGGCGGTGGATGAAGGCGTGCCGATCGCGCGTTCGGCCTCGTTGCCATCGGTTAGCGGCAGCGCTGCCTATACCGAGTTCCTTCACAACAGCGCGTCGAGCCCGCTCGCGCCGGATCGCAATTTCGACCTCAGCGTCAGCGCCGGGGTGCCGATCTACGCTGGCGGCGCGATCAAGAATTCCATCCGCGCGGCGCGCACGCGGGTCACTGCCGGACAGGCCGACCTTCGCGCGACCGAATCGGGCGTGTTCAGCCAGGTCGTTGCGGCCTATATGGACGTGATCCTGAGCCAGGCGGTCGTCGGCCTCAACGCCAGCAACGTCAAACAGCTCGACGTCAACCTCCAGGCCACACGCGATCGCTTTGAAATCGGCGACCTCACCCGCACCGACGTCGCCCAGTCGCAGTCGCGCCTGGCTCTGGCTCGCGGCCAGACCCGTTCGGCCGAGGCCAACCTGATCGCGGCCCGCGAACGCTACATCCAGGTCGTCGGCAAGGCGCCCGAGGCGCTGCAGGCGCCTCCGCCGCTGCCCGGCCTGCCCGCCTCGGCTGACGAAGCGGTGCAGATCGCTCTGGACGACAACCCCGACCTGATCGCCGCGCGTGAACGGAGCAAGGCCGCCGCGTTCGATACCCAGGTTGCCGGATCGGGCCGCCTGCCGACTGTGAGCGTGTTTACCGGGGCGGATCGTTCTGACTATCTCGGCTCGAACAATCTTGCTGGTGCGGTCCAGGCGACCACTACTGCCCAAGCCGGAATCCGCGCTACCATACCACTGTTCCAGGGCGGACTGCCCGCCGCGCAGCACCGCCAGGCCCAGGCTCGCGAAGGCGCTGTACTCGAACAGGAAATCGGTATCGAGCGTGAGGTTATCGCGGCGACCAGATCCGCCTTCGCAAGCTGGCAGGCAGCCCAGGCGCTGATAACATCCTCGCAGACCGCGGTGGACGCGGCGGCCCTCAGCCTTGAGGGCGTGCGCGCGGAGAACACCGTGGGCAACCGCACGATCCTCGACATCCTCAATGCCGAGCAGGAATCGCTCAACGCGCAGGTCCAGCTCGTCACGGCACAGCGCAACGCCTATGTGGCCGGGTTCAATCTGCTGTCGGCGATGGGCAAGGCCGAGGCGCGCGATCTTGGGCTTGATGGTGGCGCGCTCTATGATCCGAACGTCAACTACAACCGCGTGAAGAACACTGTTTGGGACTGGGCCAGGGATCCCGCACCCAAACCCCACGCGACACGGACCGTTGACACAAAGGCCCAGGACGGTTCAGTACCTGCGCAGTGAATCAGTCCCGCTATGGGACAGCCAGGAGTACAGGGGCGATGCGCCAGGCTGGAGAACCCTCGGTCGAGGAAATCCTCGAATCGATCAAGAAAGTGATCGCGCGCGATAATCGCGCCGGTGCCGCCGAAGAACGTCGCGAACGCGAGGAACGGGGGCTACCCCGTACATTCGTTGCCGACGATTCGGATGAGGAAGTACTCGATCTGGCGGCTGAAGCTGAATTGGTCGAAATCGACGAGGAGGTTGAGCCGGAAACCGATTCGCCGTTGCTCAACGACGACGCCGCCAGTTCAATGCGCGATTCGCTGACCGCGCTGGCCATGCTGGCCGAACCACCTGCACCGCCGCAGATCGTGCGTTCGGGCGAAACCTCGCTTGAAGGACTGACCCGCGAACTGCTGCGCCCGGCGTTGGCCGACTGGCTCGACAAGAACCTGCCGCCGTTGGTCGAACGCATGGTCGCCGCCGAAATTGCGCGGATCGTCGGCAAGAAGGGCTGAGCAAGGCTTCGGTCGCTCGAAGCTCACGTTACATTATTGCTTGGGGCTTTTTGATTATGCCGTTAGCCTGACGGCATGATCAGAACTTCGATTGCGCTCAGCGCTTTGGCCCTGGCCCTTTCCGCCGCTCCCGCCGTCGCCCAGTCGCCAGCGCGGGCGATGACGGTGCAGGATCTTCTCACCCTCAAGCGAGTCGCGGCACCGGTCGTTTCGCCAGACGGCAAATGGGTCGTCTGGCAGCAGACCGATACCGACCCCGCCAGTTACAAGCGCCGCACCGGCCTGTGGCGCGTGGCAAGCAAGGGCGGCACCGCCGAACGGATCGCCGACATTGCCGATGCGGGAGAGAGTGCGCCCGCCTTCAGCCCGGACGGCAAGCACCTGTGGTTCATTTCTGACAAGTCGGGCAAGGACCAGCTCTGGTCGCTCGATCTTGCCGTCGCCGGAGCCACTCCCACGCAGGCAAGCGATTTCAAGGCCGATGTCGCGGGCTTCAGTCTCTCCCCCGATGGCAGGCGCGTGATCGCCTGGGGCGATGTCGCCCGCGATTGTCCGACGCTGGGTTGCGACGCCAGCGGCGACACCAGCCAGCCGGGGCCGGGAACAGGGCGGCTGTACAAGGACGGCGCGGGCTTCGTCCGCCACTGGGACCAGTGGGAAACCCCGGGCAACTACAGCCGCGCCTTCGCCTTCACGCTGGGCACGGACGGCAAGCTGGGGAGCGAGGCCGTGGCGCTCGACGGGCCGCCCGGAACATTGACCGGTGACACTCCGACCAAGCCTTTCGGCGGGGCCGAGGAAATTGCATGGGCACCGGATTCCAAGGGCGCCTACTTCGTCGCCCGGCAGGCCGACCGCAATGAGCCGCGATCAACCAACACCGACATCTGGCACTCGGCGCTCGACGGCGGTGCCCCACACAATCTCACCGCCGAAAACAAGGCCAGCGACACTCTTCCGGCGCCGTCGCCGGACGGACAGTGGCTCGCCTGGGCCGCCATGGCGCGCCCCGGCTACGAGGCCGACCGGCTGGTGGTCCAGTTGACCAACCTAAGGACCGGCGAACACCGGCCTCTTGCGCAAGGATGGGACCGCTCGGTTGGCTCGATCGCCTGGACGCCGGATTCGAAAGCGCTGATCGTCACCGCCGAGGACGTGCTCGACAACCCCGCCTTCCGCATTGACCTGCCCAGCGGCAAGGTCACCCGGCTCAAACTCGCGCCCAAGGGGCTGACCGAGGGACACATTGGCGGCGTGACGCCATTGAAGGATGGAAGCATCCTCTTCACCCGCGATTCCAGCGCAAACCCTGCCGAGGTCTATATCGCCGCCAAAGGCAAGCCCGGCATCGAGCTGAGCCACGCCAACGACGCGCAGCTCGCCGGGCTGGTACCTCTCAACTCCACCCGGTTCAGCTTCACCGGGGCGAATGGCGACACCGTCTGGGGCATGATCCACAAGCCAGCCAACGCCGCAGGCAAGCTGCCAGTGCTGTTCTTCGTCCACGGCGGACCCCAGGGCAGCTTCAACGATTCGTGGTCATTCCGGTGGAACCCGCGGGTCTTTGCCAGCCAGGACTATGCCGTAGTCTCCGTCGATTTCCATGGCAGCACCGGATACGGCCAGGCCTTCACCGATGCGATCAACCGCAACTGGGGCGGCGGGCCGCTGGAGGACCTGCAAAAGGGCCTCGCCGCCGCCACTGCGCGCGACGCCGCGCTCGATGGCGGCAACGCCTGCGCCCTGGGCGCGAGCTATGGCGGCTACATGATGAACTGGATCGAGGGCCAGTGGCCGGATCGCTTCAAGTGCATTGTCCAGCATGACGGCGTGTTCGATGCCCGCGCGATGGCCTACGAAACCGAAGAGCTGTGGTTCGACGAGTGGGAACACGGCAGCCACACCTATTACGATGCGCCCGGCGAATTCGAGAAGTGGAACCCGGTGAACTTCGTTGCGAAGTGGAAAACGCCGATGCTGGTGATCACCAGCGAGAAGGACTTCCGCATCCCCTATACCCAGGGCCTGGCCACCTTCACCGCGCTGCAAAGCAAGGGCATTCCAAGCGAACTGCTGGTCTTCCCGGATGAAAACCACTGGGTGCTGAAACCGAAGAACTCGCTGCAATGGCACCAGACGGTGATGGACTGGCTCAATCGCTGGCTGCGCAAGTGAGCGCCAACGCGGATGACGTTTCCCGGGCGCGCGCAGCCTTGCGGCTGATCGCGCCCACCGGCGTCACCCGGCAGATCTTCCTCTGCGCCGAATCCGAAAAGGCATCGTGCTGCACGCGCGACGTTGGTACGCCTGCGTGGAAATACCTCAAGAAGCGCTTCAACGAACTCAAACTGGCCCGGGAAGGCATGGCCCGGACGAAGGCCGATTGCCTGCGCATATGCACCGCCGGTCCGATCGCCGTGGTCTGGCCCGATGGGGTGTGGTATCATTCCTGCACGGAGCCCGTACTCGAACGGATCATCCAGGAGCACTTGATCGGCGGCGTTCCGGTGGAGGAATTCCGGCTCTATCCCGGTTGATCGTCCTCGGGTTCGAAATCGCGCACGACTTCATCGTGCCCACTGCCGCTGGACAGGAACACCAGGCTCATCAACGCTCCAGTCATCATGACGGTGCAGGCGATCCCTAGCGCTACGGCGATATAGAAGTGGATCGAGATCAGCCCGAAGTCTTGCCAGAACCAAGCCATGACGACGGCGGCAATCAGTGCCGAAGCCACGGCCCACCAGCGCATCATGCGGCGGAATCGCGCCCAGGCAAAAGCGGACGTTTCGGATTCGTCGAGCGGGGAACGGACCATCTCACCGGCCATGCGCGCGCCGATGCGCGGAGGCAAGCCCCGGACTCGCCAAGGCCCGCCGTTCATGGCATCATCGCCTGCAAACAAGCAGGAGAGCGACCATGACGATTGCGCGGCTGATAGAGGGACGTAGTGCCGGCATCATCAGTTGCGACGTTTCAACCACCGTTGGCGAAGCCGTGCGGATCCTCGCCGAGCGGCGTATCGGCGCGCTCCCGGTGATGAAGGACGGGCAGGTTGCCGGGATCTTTTCCGAACGCGACGTAGTCTATCGCCTCGCCGCCGATGGGCCTGCCATGCTGGACAAGACCGTGGGTGAGGTAATGACCGCGCCAGCGATCACGGTCGACCCGCAAAGCGGCGTTCTGGATGCCCTGGGGCTGATGACCCGTCGGCGCATCCGCCACCTTCCGGTGGTCCACGGCGAGACACTTGCCGGATTCGTCTCGATCGGCGACCTGGTGAAATACCGCATCGATCATATCGTTGCCGAGGCGGAAGCAATGCGGAACTATATCCAGAGCACGTGAGGCGCGCTTGTCGCGGGCGGGCAGAGCGCCTACATCGCGGGGATGGATGCCACGACCATGACATTGAGCCCCGCCGCTGCCGCGCGCGTGGCGATCATTGCCAACAAGCAGGGCAAACCCGCGATCCTGCGCCTGTCGGTGGAAGGTGGGGGTTGCTCCGGCTTCCAGTACAAGTTCGGGCTGTCCGATGCACCGGCGGGGGATGACCTGATCGTCGAAACCGACGGCGTTACGCTGGTCGTCGATCCGGTCAGCCTCGATCTCGTCGCGGGCAGCACGGTGGACTATGTCGAATCGCTGGGTGGATCGGCCTTTCAGGTGACCAATCCCAACGCCGCCAGTGGTTGCGGTTGCGGCTCGAGCTTCTCGATCTGATGAAGATCGCCACCTTCAACATCAACGGGATCAAGGCGCGGCTGCCGCGGCTGCTGGAATGGCTGGAGGAGACTCGCCCGGCCGTCGCCTGCCTTCAGGAGATCAAGACCCAGGACGAGGGCTTTCCCGCCGCCGATTTCGACAAGATCGGCTACCATGCCATCTGGCACGGCCAGAAGAGCTTCAACGGCGTGGCGATCCTGGCCGACGGCACCACGCCCGTCGAGATACAGCGAGGGTTGCCGGGCGAGGACGAGGACGATCACGCCCGCTACCTTGAGGCCGAGGTGTTCGACACCCGCATTGCCTGTATCTACCTGCCCAACGGCAATCCCCAACCGGGACCCAAGTTCGACTACAAGCTGCGCTGGATGGAGCGGCTGCGTGCGCGCATGCGGGAGATCGCGGCGGCGGAAGTGCCATCGATCGTTCTCGGCGATTACAACGTCATCCCTACCGACCGCGACGTGTGGGCGCCCAAGGCCATGGCCGACGACGCGCTGATGCAACCCGAAGCGCGCGACGCCTATGCCCGCCTGCTGGGCGATGGCTGGACCGACGCGCTCGCGACCCACAATCCCCAGGGCGGAGCCTGGACATTCTGGGACTATCAGGCCGGGGCGTGGCAGCGCGATCATGGCTTCCGCATCGACCACGCGCTACTCTCGCCCGAGCTGGCCGACCGTCTGGTCGCGTGCGGGGTCGACAAGGAATACCGGGGCCGCGAGAAGGCGAGCGATCACACGCCGGTATGGTGCGAATTCCGCAGATAGCAAAAGGGCGGATCCATCAGGACCCGCCCTTGCATTCCGGCTGAACCGAATGTCTCAGCGATAGAATACGTGGTTGTCCACCCGCGCGAGGCGAGTGAGGCGCCAGCCCGGCGCGACGTAGGCGGCATGGAAGAACAGCGCGCCTTCCGCCTGGCTCTTCCATGTACCGGCATGCGCTATCTGGGCGATCGCGACGGCGTTCTTCCACTGGCGCGAGGCCTTGGAAACCGCAGGCATGGTGTTGCCGTGGATGAAAGAGAACTGCGAGCGCTGAAAGACAACGCCGCAATAGGAATCGGGGAAGCGCCCCGACTTCGAGCGGGCGACGATCACCCGGCCGACGGCAAGCTGCCCGGCAAGCGATTCGCTTTTGGCTTCGAAATAGATCGCGCCGGCGAGGCAGTTAAGCTCGCGCGGAAGCTCGGACAGCTTCGGCTGGGCGCTGACCAGTGCGGCGAGCGACGTGGCACGCGGCGCAACGGCATCGGAAGCCGCTTCATCACCGGCGTTCGGCACGGTGCCGTCGGTGATAGCGGCCGGCGCCTGCGGCGTCGTGACCAGGATCGCGTGCTGAGGAGTCGGTTCCTGAATGACAGCTCCGGCCGGATTGGCCTGTGCTGCGGCGCCCGAACCACCGGCGCTGAAAACAATCGTCAATGTCATCGCGGCCACGGCAATCGCACTGGCCCGGTTAAGCTTACGGCTCATTCAATCAACAAATCAGGCGGTGGGCGCGCCCGCACAGGGAAGGGGAACCTGGCGACCCGTTAGGGTTTATGTTCCTGCCGAATCCCTGTCGGCTGCCCCCCGTCTGCGTGCTAGCGCGATGGGCCTCGATGCCCCCCGCGCCGCCTGCGCACAAACAAAGGTGGGGGCGTCTAGATTCCGCAGTGCAGCAAAGTCAACCTTCGGTTCCTGTCAATCCGATGAACCGTTCACCATTCGCGATATCCAGTTCAATGATCCACAGGTCGCCGTCCTGACGGCCGCGACGGTATAGATATTCTGATAATTTTTCTTTATTATCAGTATCTTGAAACGGAATTTGGTGCCATTTCCGTTGCCCATCCAGGCTGGGCATGCGTTCAAAAAGCCTCCCGTTTGTGCCGCTTTGGATGGTTAACACGAGAATCGTGCCCGCCTCGCGTTCACCTTTTCTGAGAACCGCGGCAAAACCGCCCGCGGCTTCGACCGCCCGGATAAGTCCGGCAACCTCAAGATGAGCGGGAAGGCGCGGCTCCATCGCCCGGCACCGTGCCGCGATCAGGCCGCGTCGCGGTCGATCGAATTGGCGAGCAGCCCGTAAAGGGCTTCGGCCCCCGGCGCTTCGGCAAGCGCAGCATGCATCTGCTCGTCGCGCATCATCCGGCTGATCGCCGCGAGCGCGTGGAGGTGCGCCGCGCCAGCCTGTTCGGGCGAAAGCAGGCCAAATATCATGTCCACCGGCATCCCGTCGGCCGCATCGAACGCGACCGGAGAATCGAGTCGGAAAAACACCGCCACCGGTCGCCCCAGATCCGGCAGTCGGGCATGAGGAATGGCAACGCCGCGACCGAAGCCGGTGCTGCCCAGCTTCTCACGCTCCTCGATCCGCTCAAGCACGAGCACCGGGTCAAGCCCGTAAACCTTGGCGAACCGTTCGGACAGCCTGGTCAGAATCGCCTGCTTGCTGTCTGCATCGATTGTGCCGACAGCTTCCGGCAGCAAAGTGAAAAGCGTGGTCATCGGTTGGAACTGAACCCACAAATTGGCGGGGCGAGAATGTAGCATGGAAGAAATGCAGCAATCGCCACATTCGTTCCCATGAATTCCTGCCCCCGGAAAACAGCGCGGGCCATTAGCCTGTGCGCTAGGAAGGTTCAACCCAGCCGATGGAACCATCTCCGCGGCGGTAAACCATATTGTGTCGCCCGGTGCCAGCGTTTTTGAAAAGCAGGGCGTTGGTGTTGCGCAGATCGAGCATCATCACCGCATCCGAAACGGTTGCTTCGGGCACATCGACGCGGGTTTCGGCAATCACCACCGGCGCGGCGGCGGTGATTTCCTCGGCCGCCTCATCGGGTTCGACAAACACCGTGTAGGCCGCCTCTTCGGCGCGCAGCGCGTGGGCGCTGGCTTCGTGGCGATCCTTGATCCGACGCTTGTACCGGCGCGATTGCTTGTCGATCTTTTCGGCGGCCTGATCGAGCGCAAGGTGTGCATCCTGCGCGATACCCGCGCCCTTCAGAACCAGCCCCTGCATCACATGGGCGACGATATCGCAGCGAAAGGCCCCAGCCGGCGCACGGTTGAACGTGACGGTGCTGAACAGCGCCTGGCCAAAATACTTGTCGATGATGGTCGAGATGCGATCCTGGGCATGGACCTGCAGGGCTTCCCCGGTTTCGATCTGGTGGCCGGAAACGCGGATATCCATGTGTTACCTTCTCCTGTATCAACCCCGATCCGGTCTCAATCGCCCCACAGGGGCGCCTTGACCGTTTCGAGAAAGGCGGCATGCGCCGCCAGTTCCGCCTCGCTTGGTCCGTGCGGCCGGGCAGGGCGGAACGGACGCTCGCGGCGAATGGTCGTGGTGGCAGCGGCAACGATCCCGTCGGCCGCATCGGCCGCAAGTTCGAGGCCGATCTGGCGGCCACCGGTAAGCTCGACATAGACCTGCGCCAGCAGTTCGGCGTCAAGCAGCGCGCCATGCTTGGTGCGGTGGCTGCGATCAATGCCGTAACGGGTGCACAGCGCGTCCAGCGAGTTCTTGGCGCCGGGGTGCCGGGTGCGGGCGATCGCCACGGTGTCGATCATCCGGGTGCGGCTGACCGGATCAAGCCCACAGCTTTCCAGCTCGGTGTTGAGAAAGCCGAAATCGAACCCGGCGTTGTGCGCCACCAGCATCGAATCGCCGAGAAATTCCAGCAGTTCGGGCGCGCGTTCATGGAAGCGCGGTTTATCTGACAGGAACGCGATCGACAGGCCATGCACTGCTTCGGCGGCAGCGGGCATATCGCGATCAGGATTGAAATAGGCGTGGAAGGCGGCACCGGTCTGAACGCGGTTGACCATTTCGATACACCCGATCTCGACCAGCCGGTCACCGGTCTTTGGATCGAGACCGGTGGTTTCCGTGTCGAAGATGATTTCTCGCATTGGCTTTACTATCGTCCTCTCGCCGCGGCGGCGCAAGGGGGAAGGACGCTATTTTTCGGCCCCGGCAAGACGGTGGACCAGCCGTTGCACCGCGTGCCGCGTCTCGGCCAGCGAGGCGCCTGTATCGATCACGTAATCGGCGCGCGCGCGCTTGTCGGCATCGGGAACCTGGAGCTTCAGGATGTGCTCGAACTTGTCGATGGTCATGCCCGGACGCGCAAGCACCCGCTCGCGCTGGGTCGGGGCGGGCGCGGAAACCACGACCACCGCATCAAGGCCATGCGATCCGGTCTTTTCATAAAGCAGCGGGATGTCGAACACGATCAGCGGTGCGGCGGAATTTTCGGCAAGGAACGCCCGGCGCATCCCGGCCACTTCGGGATGGACGATCGCCTCTAGCCGACCGAGCGCCTCGGGATTGCCGAACACCGCGGCGCCAAGCTTTTGCCGGTCGACCCCTTGCGGACCGGTCGTGCCGGGAAAGGCCCGTTCGATCGGTTCGACACAGGCCCCGCCGGCGCCCTGCAATTCGTGCACCGCCTTGTCGGCATCGAACACCGGCACGCCCAATCCCTGGAACATCGCCGCGACGGCGGACTTGCCCATGCCAATCGAGCCGGTGAGGCCGAGGATGAATGGGCGGCCCTTGCTCATGCCAGCAGCAGCGCGCGCAATTCGTGATCGGCATTCCTCGGTGCCTCGGCCCCGTAGAAACGCCGGAATGCCTCCCGCGCCTGTCCGACCAGCATTTCCAGCCCGTCGTGCGTCCGCAAGCCCCGCGCCGCCGCCGCGCGCAACAACGGCGTATCATGCGGGTGAGTGATGATGTCATAGACGATGGTATCATCACGCAAGGATGCGACATCAAGGGGAAGCGGCGGCATTCCCGCCATGCCGAGCGACGTGGCGTTGGCAATCACCCTGCTGTGTTCGGCCAGCGTCTGCGCCTCACCCCAATCTGCGGCGACGACTTCGCAGCCGGCCAGCGTTTCGGACAGGTCGTCAAGCAGACGGACGGTGCCTTCGGCGGTGCGATTGACCACGGCGATCCGTCGCGCGCCAAGCCCGACCAGTCCGGCGATGACTGCCGCCGCCGCACCGCCCGCGCCCAGCACCGTGACCTGCTCGCCGGCGAGGTCAAGCCCGACCAGCGGTTCGACAAAGCCGGGCAGGTCGGTATTCTCGCCCGTCAGGCTACCGTCATCCTCGACTATCACGGTGTTTACCGCACGCAGCGCCCGCGCCGCCGGGGTGTGATGATCGACCAAGTCATAGCAGGCTCGCTTATGCGGCATTGTTGCCTGGACACCGGCGAAGCCAAGCGCGACCATGCCGCGAAAGGCGCGGGCCACTTCGCCCGGACGCACCGGCAGGCGGATGTAGTGGCCGTCGATCCCCAGTTTCCTGAGCCAGAATTCATGGATGAGCTGCGATTTCGATTGCGCCACCGGCCAGCCGATCAACCCGGCAAGCAACGGCAGGGGGCGATCTTCCCGGCCAGTCACGATTCAAGCACTCCCAGGTCGCGCAGCGCGCCGAGTACCGGCAGCAGGGGCATTCCAAGCACGGTAAAATGACTTCCTTCGATCCGTTCAAACATCTGCACTCCCATGGCCTCGATCCGGAACACTCCGACGCATCCGGCGACGGCGGGCCATTCGCGGGTCAGATATTCGGCGATGAACGCTTCGCTCATTTCGCGCACCGCCAGTTGCGCGACATCGCCGCCGCGCCACAGCACGATGCCGTTGCGAACCAGTGCGGCGGCGGAATGGAGCCGCATCACCTTGCCGGAAAAGAACCGCAGGTGGGCCGCGGCATCCTCGCGGCTGGCGGGCTTGTCAAAGCGGCGGCCCGCAACTTCGACCAGTGAATCGCTGCCCAGCACAACGGCGCCGGGGAGATCCTCCGATACGGCCAGCGCCTTCGCTTCGGCGAGGGACAGGGCAATGGTATCCGGCCCGGCGCCAGCAAGCGACGCTTCGAGCGCCCGTTCGTCTATTCTGGCTGGAACGCTGCGATACGGCACGCCCGCCGCAGTCAGCATCTCGCGGCGGGAGGCGCTCTGCGAGGCGAGTACCAGCGTCACGCCGTCATCCCTTCGCGCCCAACATGGAATTCATTGTAGAGGTTGATGATCGCGGCGGCGGCTTCTTCGATCGAACGGCGGGTAACATCGATTACCGGCCAACCGTTATCGGCGAACATCCGCCGAGCGAACTGCACTTCCCGGGCGACGCGGTCCGCATCGACATAGGCCGTTTCGGGTGCCTGGTTCAGCGAGAGCAGCCGATTGCGGCGGACCTGGATCAAGCGCTCGGGCGCCGTGGTCAGTCCAACCACCATCGGGTGCTTCAACCCGAACAGTGCGGGCGGGGGCGGGCTTTCCACCACGATCGGAATGTTGGCGACCTTGTAGCCGCGGTTGGCGAGATAGATCGAGGTCGGCGTTTTCGAACTGCGCGACACTCCGGCAAGAACGATGTCCGCCTCTTCCCAATCCTCCCACGCCACCCCGTCGTCGTGGGCAATGGTGTAGTGGATGGCATCGACCCGGGCGAAATAGGCGTCGTCCATCGCGTGCTGGCGTCCGGGCCGTGCCTTGGGATGCTGACCCAAGGCACCCTCCAGCGCGTCGACCGCCGCATCGAGAACCGGGACGATCGGCAGCCCGAGAGTACGGCAATGCTCCTCGAGCCGGGTGCGGGTTTCGGCATTGACCAGGGTGAAGAACACAACGCCGGGATTGCTGGCAATCTCGCCCATGATCCGGTCGAGGTGTTGCTGCGAGCGAACCATCGGCCAGAAGTGGCGCATCACCTCAGCCCCTTCGAACTGCGCAAGTGCCGCCTTGGCGATCATCTCAAGCGTTTCGCCGGTTGAATCCGACAGCAGGTGCAGGTGCAGGCTCGGCATGGCGAAGCGGGAATGGGACCCCTGTGGAAGAACGCTGCATAAACCACGGGACAGGTCGTGGCACAAGTTCGGGAAGGAATTCACTACCCGCTACCCGTGACTCCCGCCTGGGGTTTTGGACATGGGGACAGTGTTTCCCACAGGCTGGGGATAGCGGGGACACTATCTCCTTGACCCGGATAGTCCGGGATTCGGATTTGCGCCTGCCCCTGTTCAGCCCGGTACAAATCGGGCAAGGGCGCTTCATCCCCGCTTTCCACAGCCCAACAGCTACCATAATCCTTTTAGAATCTATCTTGTTTTGAATTGGAATAGAGCGATGCCCGGTTTGCTCCTTCGTACCCTGCGCGGCGAAAATACCGCCGAGCGGCCAGTCTGGCTGATGCGTCAGGCCGGACGCTACCTGCCCGAATACCGTGCTTTGCGCGCGCAGAAGGGCGGGTTCCTGGCGCTGGTTTACGATGCGGAAGCTGCGGCTGAAATCACCCTTCAACCGATCCGCCGGTTCGGCTTTGACGGCGCGATCCTGTTCTCCGACATCCTGATCGTTCCCTATGCCATGGGACAGGACCTGGAATTCCTCACGGGCGAGGGGCCGCACTTGAGCCCCCGCCTGGCCGACGCGGCATTGTCCGCCCTTCACGCCGTGCCGGCCCGGCTTGCTCCGATCTACGAAACGGTCAAGCAGGTGCGCGCCCAGCTTCCCGGCGACCGGACCCTGCTGGGCTTTGCGGGGAGCCCGTGGACCATTGCGACCTACATGGTGAACGGCGAGGGTAGCCGCGACCAGCACGAAACCCGCGCCATGGCCTATCGCGATCCGGTGGCCTTCCAGGCCATCATCGATGCGATCGTCGCGGTGACCGTTGATTACCTTGCGGGACAGATCCTTGCCGGGGCCGAAGCGGTTCAGTTGTTCGATTCCTGGGCGGGAAGCCTCGCGCCGGCCGAATTCGAGCGCTGGGTGATAGCTCCGACCGCGCGGATCGTCGCCGCCCTGCGCCAACGCTTTCCCCAGGTTCCGGTGATCGGTTTTCCCAAGGGCGCGGGGGAAAAGCTGGTCGCCTATGCCCGTGAAACGGCGGTCGATGCCGTGGGTATCGACGAGACGATTGATCCGCTGTGGGTCGCGCGCAGCCTGCCGGACGGACTGCCCGTGCAGGGCAACCTTGATCCACTGCTGCTGCTTGCCGGTGGAGCCGAACTGGAACGCCAGACGCTGCGCATTCTCGATGCCTTTGCCGATCGCCCGCATGTTTTCAATCTTGGCCACGGCATCGGACAAACCACCCCGGTCGAACACGTCGGACACCTGCTTGCGCTGATTCGCAACTGGCGACGCTGAACCGCCAACCTGTTGCATAGTTGCACCTTTTTGACGGACAAATTCGCCTAGCGGTCAATCCTGCGTTGCCCAATCACCACTTAACAGCCACAATCTCGCGCTGTTCAACAGCTCGAAAAAGGGCGGGCGCAACCGACGATGGGAGTCGATCAATGAGACAATTTTCCCGCAAGTCCGTTCTGGAAGCCCTTGCCGCGGCAACAAGTGTTCTGGCGCTGAGCGTTCCGGCCCATGCCCAGGACGCACAGGCCAAGGGCACGCAAACCCAGGCCGAGGATGAAACGCCGGGCGGCCAGATCATTGTGACCGCAACACGCCGCGCCGAAGCCTTGTCCAACGTTCCAATCGCGATCTCGGCGGTGAACGCGCAGTCGCTGCAGAATTCCGGCGCGAACGACATCCGCCAGTTGAACCAGCTCGCCCCGTCGTTGCTGGTTTCCTCGACCGGGACGGAAGCCAATGGTTCGGCCCGCATTCGCGGCATTGGTACGGTCGGCGATAATCCGGGTCTTGAAAGCTCGGTCGCAGTGTTCATCGATGGCGTTTATCGTTCGCGTTCGGGCATCGGCCTCAACGAGCTTGGCGAGATCGAGCGCGTTGAAGTGCTGCGCGGGCCGCAGGGCACGCTGTTCGGACGCAACGCCTCGGCGGGCCTGATTCACATCATCAGCAAGAAGCCTTCGTTCACGTTCGGCGGCAATGCCGAGGCGACATACGGAAACTACAATTTCTGGCGTCTGTCCGGCGGGGTGACGGGGCCGATTTCCCAGACTCTCGCAGCACGGATCGACGGGGTCTATGTCAAGCGTGATGGCTTCTATCACGACGTCATCAACAACACCGGCGTCAACAACCGCGATCGCTATTTCGTGCGCGGGCAGCTTCTGTGGGAACCCGACGATGCGACCACTGTTCGCCTGATCGGTGACTATTCGCACAAGAGCGAGGATTGCTGCGGTGCGGTCTATCTCGATCGCGCATTCAATCCGCTGATCGGAGGGCTCAACGATCCCGCCCAGAACAATATCATCAAGGTGTTGACCGACCTTGGCCAGCCAGCCGCGGGTTTCAGCAATCCCTTCAGTCGCAACACCTGGATCAGCAAGGGACGCAGCGATCTGGGCAAGACCCGCGACGGCGGCGTCTCGTTGGAAATCAACCACGATTTCGGTGCGGCCAAGCTGACCTCGATCACGGCCTATCGCGACTACAAGAACGATCAGGCCGGCGACGTGGACTATTCGGCGGTCGACATTCTCTACCGTTCGCTCGATGGCGGCGGTTATTCCCGGCACTTCAAGACACTCAGCCAGGAATTGCGCCTGCAAGGCACGGCCTTCAACGATCGGCTTGACTGGCTGGTCGGCGGGTTCTTCGCCAACGAAGTCCTGACCCTGTCGGACAACCTCAAGTTTGGCAGCCAGTACGGCCGCTTCGCCACCTGCCGGATCGTCAGCGGTGGCGGACTTGCGGGGCTCTATTCCTACACCAACCCCGGCTGCGTCATCCCGGGAGTCGGACCTGCGACGATCGCAGTGGCAAGCGGCGGCGGTGCGACCGGCACGGCGATCGCCAATGGCTTCGCCATGCTCGATACGCTCAACAACATGGGCAGCACTGGCGATCTCTATCACCAGACCAGCAAGAACTATGCGGTGTTCACGCACAACATCATCTCGCTCACCGACAAGCTCAAGCTGACACTGGGTGCGCGTTATACCTGGGAAAAGAAGGACTTCGACGCTACCTTCCATAACAACAACACGGTCTGCCCTGCGTTGCAGAGCAGCCTGATCCCCGCGCTTTCCAGCGCCAATGCAACCGCGCGGGCGCTGGCCGGGGCCTTGATCGGTCTGGGTTGTCAGGGCAATTCGACCTCTGAACTTGAAGGCGTGTCGATCAACAGCAAGCGTGACGACAGCCAGTTCACCGGCACCGCCGTTCTGTCCTACAAAGTCACGCCGAACCTGATGGCCTATGCCAGCTTCTCGAAGGGCTACAAGGCGGGCGGCTTCAACCTCGATCGTTCGGCGCTGAAGTCCGCAATCCTGCCTTTTGCTGCGACGACGGGCGGGGCGCAGGCGTTTGTTGGCAATCTGCAATTCGATCCGGAAATCAACAACGCCTACGAGATCGGGATCAAGTACGGCACCCGTCCGTTCAGCCTGTCGATCACCGGATTCCGTCAGGAATTCAAGAACTTCCAGCTCAACACTTTCAATGGTTCGGTGTTCCTTGTGCAGACCGTCAATGGCTGCAAGACCAGTCTTGGTGGGCTGGACCGTGACGCAAGTTCGGCGACTGGTAGCTGCCCGATTGGCGATGTTGGCTATGGTGTGCTCAGCCAGGGCGTGGAAATCGAAAGCGCGGTCAATCCGACCCGCAACCTCGGTTTCAATTTCGGCGTAACCTATGCCAGCACCAAGTACCGTAACGACCTTGTCGGCAACAAGAACGGCGATCCACTAGATGCGGCGTTGCGCATCCTGCCGGGTAGCCAGCTTTCCAACGCGCCGAAATGGGTTGTCACCAGTTCGGCTTCGTGGACTCCGCAGTTGGGCAATTCAGGCCTTTCCGCGCTGCTCTATGTCGACGGGCGCCTGACCGGTGATTACAACACCGGATCAGATCTGTTCCCGCAGAAGGCGCAGGACAGCTTCATGCTGGTCAATGCCCGCGTCGGCCTGCGTGGGCCCGACCAGAAGTGGGCGGTCGAATTCTGGGCACAGAATGTGTTCAACAAGGATTACACGCAGGTTGCCTTCAATACGCCGTTCCAGGCGGGCGGTGCCTCGGCTTCCTTCGTCTATCCGCAGTTCCCCGGCGGACGGCAGATCTTCTCGGCCTTCCTGGCCGAGCCTCGGACCTATGGCGTGACGCTGCGCGGCAAGTTCTGATCGCACGGACTGATGCTGAAGACCCGGAACCGACAGGCGGCTCCGGGTCTTCACTTGTCCGCTTTCGCTTGCCATTCGCCGTGCCAGCCGCAACAGCGGCGTCAACACGCCTTGAACCGGATGCCGAACGGGCTCTATGGATCGGGCCATGCAATGGGTGCTGTCGATGACCTATCTATGGCTGAAGGCTGGGCACGTGGTGTTCGTGATCTTCTGGATGGCCGGGCTGTTCATGCTGCCGCGCTTCTTTGTCTATCATCAGGAAGCGGCGCCGGATTCCCCTGAAAATGCCGTGTGGACCGATCGCGAGGCCAAGCTGCTCAGGATCATCCTGTGGCCTTCGCTGGTTGTCGTCTGGGTGTTGGGTCTGGCACTGGCCTGGACCATCGGCGCATTCGGGCAGGGCTGGTTTCACCTGAAGCTTGCCCTTGTTTTGGCGCTGACCGCTTACCATGTATGGCTTGCGGGCTATCACAAGGCCTTGGCCAATGGTGAGCGACGGCTGACCGGCAAGAGGCTGCGCCTGCTCAACGAAGTTCCCGGGATCGCCGCGGCCCTGATCGTCATTCTGGTGATCCTCAAGCCGTTCTGATCCGTTGACGGGAGGCCTTGCACGGCCTATTCGCAAGCCCACCGACACTGCCCGCGATCCCGCGCGGCACGATCCGCTTTCTCCAAGCCCATTGATCGCGTCGGCCTATCCCTGACTCCGCAAAGACGGAAAAACACGAAATGCATCTGAAAGAACTCAAGAAAAAAACCTCTGCCGAGCTGGTCGAAATGGCCGAAGAGCTGGGCGTTGAAGGCGCATCAACCATGCGCCGCCAGGACATCATGTTCGGCATCCTCAAGGAAGTGGCCGAGGACGGCGAAGAAATCATCGGCCAGGGTACGATTGAAGTGCTTGCCGACGGTTTCGGCTTTCTCCGCAATGCCGAGGCGAACTATCTCGCCGGACCGGACGACATCTACGTCTCGCCCAACCAGGTCCGCAAATGGGGCCTGCGCACCGGCGACACCGTCGAGGGCGAGATCCGCGCTCCCAAGGACGGCGAACGCTATTTCGCGATCGTCAAGCTTATCAGCGTCAACTACGACGATCCCGAAGTTGTCCGCCACCGCGTCAACTTTGACAACCTGACCCCGCTTTATCCTGACAGCAAACTCAACCTCGATACCCTCGACCCCACGGTCAAGGACAAGTCGGCGCGGGTGATCGACATCATCTCACCGCAGGGCAAGGGCCAGCGCGCGCTGATCGTTGCCCCGCCGCGCACCGGCAAGACCGTGCTGCTGCAGAACATCGCCAAGGCTATCACCGACAACCATCCCGAGGTGTTCCTGCTCGTCCTGCTGGTCGACGAACGGCCCGAGGAAGTCACCGACATGCAGCGCTCGGTGAAGGGTGAGGTGATCTCCTCGACCTTCGACGAGCCCGCCAGCCGCCACGTCCAGGTCGCGGAAATGGTGATCGAGAAGGCCAAGCGCCTCGTCGAACACAAGCGCGACGTGGTGATCCTGCTGGACTCGATCACGCGCCTCGGCCGCGCCTACAACACCGTGGTCCCGTCATCGGGCAAGGTGCTGACCGGCGGTGTCGACGCCAATGCTTTGCAGCGCCCCAAGCGCTTCTTCGGCGCAGCGCGCAATATCGAGGAAGGCGGTAGCCTCTCGATTATCGCCACCGCACTGATCGACACCGGCAGCCGCATGGACGAAGTGATCTTCGAAGAGTTCAAGGGCACCGGTAACAGCGAAATCGTCCTTGACCGCAAGGTCGCCGACAAGCGCATCTTCCCGGCGTTGGACGTCGGCAAGAGCGGCACCCGCAAGGAGGAGCTGCTGGTCCAGAAGGACAAGCTCTCCAAGATGTGGGTCCTGCGCCGTATCCTGATGCAGATGGGCACCGTCGACGCGATGGAGTTCCTTCTCGACAAGATGAAGGATTCCAAGACCAACGAAGATTTCTTCGCGACGATGAACCAGTAGCGTGGGTCTTGTCTTTCCCCGGCACGCGGTACTCACCGGCGCGCCGGGGGCGGGCAAGTCAACCCTGCTCGATGCCGCCGCGGCAGCGGGAATGGCCACATCGCCGGAAGTTGCCCGGATGTTGCTGCAATCCCCCGGCGGGATGGAACTGCGCGCACGCGACCCGCTTGGCTTCGCCGAAGCCATGACCGAGGCCCACGCCCGCGAGTTTGAACGCTTTTCCGATCATACCGGCCCGGTGCTGTTCGACCGCGGCTTTCCCGACGTGGTCGGCTTCCTCGACGTCTCGGGCCTCGCCGTCCCCACCGCGATCGACCGCGCCTGCCGCACCCTGCGCTACCACGGCCCGATCCTGCGCGCGCCTGCCTGGGCGGACATCTATGTCCAGGATGATGAGCGGATCCAGGACTGGCAGCAGGCCGTCGCCAGTGACGAGGCGGTTACGGCGGCATGGAGGCGCTATGGGTACGAGGTCGCGGAATTGCCGCTTGCACCGGTCGCGGAGAGGCTGGATTTCCTCAAGTGCCAGCTTTACCCCGCCGCCTGAAGCCGCGCTCCCATCAATTCCCAGACCTTGTTGATCGCCTTGAGCGGACGGACCATCACCTTGAAATCCTTTATCAGTCCGCTTTCACCAAAGCGGATCAGGTCGATCCCGTTGACCAGGATGCCGTCCATCTCGGCCTCGAACTCGAGCATCACATTGTCGCCGTCGACCAGTTCGCGGACATAGCGGAAGCTGCCGTTGCCGAACACCGATCCGGCCGCGCCGAGGTAGGCCATGACCTTGGCCTTGCCCACCTGCGGGGTGTGGACCACGGGTGAGTGGAACACCGCGTCATCGGCCAGCATGGCCTCAAGCGCGGCGGGATCGCTGCCGCCATCCATGTAGGAGTGCCAGCGGGCGAGGCCTTCTCGCGCGCTCACGCCAGATGCTCATCAAGGAAGGCCATGGTCCGCCCGTCGGCGATCTCGGCGCCGGCCTCGTTACGGCGGTTGCCCGATTCGGTGGCGAAGCCGTGGTCTAGTCCCTGGTAATCGTAGAGCGTGACGCGCGGGTTCTTGCCCAGTTCGGCGTGGATAGCAGCCTGGGCATCGGGCCCGACGAAGTGATCGGCGGTGGGGATGTGCAGCATCAGCGGCCGGGCGATGGCGTGGGCCTCGTTCAGCATGGTGTCGATCATCACGCCGTAATAGCCGACCGATGCGTCAATATCGGTGCGCGCAGCGACCATGTAGGCCAGCCGTCCGCCGAGGCAGTACCCAGCGCAACCGACCTTTGCGATTCCCTGCGTGGCGCGCAGCCACTTGATCGTCGCTTCGATATCATAAACCCCGGCGTTGGGATCATATTGCCCGAAATAGCCGAGCGCTTGCTGGAATTGCTCCGGCACGTCGGGATCGAGTTCGACCCCGGGGGCGAAGCGCCAGAAGATGTCCGGTGCAATGGCGAGAAATCCCGCCGCCGCCCATCGCTCGCAGCGGGCGCGTATGCCGGGGTTGATCCCGAAGATTTCAGGAATGACGATAACCGCCGCCTTTGCCGCGCCGCTCGGGCGGGCCATGAAGGCCGGGATGGTTTCGCCGCCATCGAGGCTGGGGATCTGCACGGTTTCGGACATGGTACTGGCTCCACCTGATCGGGATTCGCCGCCAACCTAAGGCGAGCGTGGACTTTGCCAAGGGGCTATGCCAGCAAGGGGCTGGGAACAGTGGGGTTTGCCCGAGGAGGAACCATGAAAGTCCATGTCGAAATCGACTGCACGCCCGAAGAAGCGCGTACTTTCCTCGGCTTGCCTGATGTGGCCAAGGCCAACGAATTTTATGTCGATGCCATTGGCAAGGCCATGAAGGGCGCGGCAAACGTCGATCAGCTCCAGGATTTCGCCAAGGGGCTTGCGCCGATGGGGCAGATCGGGATGAAACTGTTCCAGCAGTTCGTCGAAGGCAGCAGCGCGTTTGCTTCCGGCGCGGCGAAGAAATCGCCCAAGTCCGGGGATTGATACGCCATCGGCGATGGGTCGCGCGACGCGCTGGATGAGTGACACGATCTTCGCCTTGTCGAGCGGCGCACCCCCGGCGGCGATCGCGGTTGTGCGGATCAGCGGACCGGATGCGGCGCTGGCGCTTACGGCGCTGGCCGGGCGCAAGCTGCCGCCGCGCAAGGCTGTTACGGTAAGTCTGCACAATGCCGACGGGGCACTGCTCGATCGCGCGCTGGGCCTGTGGCTGCCCGGCCCGGCGACCGCCACTGGCGAGGATACGCTTGAACTGCACTGTCACGGCGGGCGCGCCGTGGTCGCCGCAGTGGAGGCGGCGCTTGCACGGGTGCCGGGCTTGCGCCGCGCGGAAGCCGGGGAGTTCACCCGCCGCGCTTTTACCAACGGGCGGATTGATCTGGCGGAAGCCGAAGGGCTGGCCGATCTGCTTGCCTCGGAGACGGAAGTGCAACGGCAAACTGCCATGGCCATGGTCGGCGGCGTCTTTTCGCGCCAGATCGGACAATGGCGCGAGCGGTTGCTGGGGCTTTCAGCAGCGGTCGAGGCAGTGCTCGATTTTGCCGACGAGGATGACGTTTCCGCGCTGCCCGAGGACTTTGTGCTACGCCTGACCGCCTTGCGGGAGGAAATCGCCCTGTGGCTTGATCGTCCCCGCGCCGAAGTGCTTCGGGAAGGTTTCCGGGTGGTGCTGGCGGGACCACCTAACGCAGGTAAAAGCACACTTTTCAATGCCTTGGTTGAAAGCGATGCAGCGATTACCGCGCCTGTTGCGGGAACCACGCGCGATGTCTTGACCCATCCCGTCGCGATTTCCGGCATTCCTTTTCGCTTTGTCGATACCGCCGGACTGCGCGATGCGGTTGGCGATACGGTTGAAGCGATCGGGGTGGAGCGCGCCCGCGCCGCGGCCGATGCCGCAGACCTGATCCTGTGGCTTGGCCCGGAAGGGCAGGGGCCGGAGCAGGGGCTGGGGCAGGTATGGGAAATCGAGGCGCAGGTCGATGTTCCCGGCCACGCCCGAAAGCGTGCGCCGCGCCATCGGCTTTCTGCGATTGCCGGGGATGGCATGAACGCGCTGCGCGGCGATCTGGTGGCGACGGCTCGCGCCGCCCTGCCGCGGCCGGGCGAGGCGGCGCTGAGCATGCGTCAGCATCGGTTGATCGCCGAGGCGGCGGAGGCATTGGCTTCGGCTGAGGCTGTGCGCGATCCATTGCTCGTCGCCGAGGGTCTGCGCCTCACCAGAGTCGCCTTCGACGCGCTGCTTGGACGCACGACAACCGAAGATATGCTCGACGCACTGTTCGGGCGTTTTTGCATCGGCAAATAGCCGGACCAATTTCCGTTGTTTCACGTGAAACACTCCTGCGCTAAGGGCGGCGGGGCATGCAGCAATTTGACATCCTTGTGATCGGCGGCGGCCACGCTGGCGTGGAAGCGGCGGCGGTCGCGGCGCGCATGGGCGCGCGCACGGCGCTGGTCAGCTTCGATCTCGACGCGATCGGGGCGATGAGCTGCAACCCCGCGATCGGCGGGTTGGGCAAAGGCCACCTCGTCCGCGAGGTTGACGCCTTCGATGGGATCATTGCCAGGGCTGCAGACGCCGGGGCTATCCATTATCGCATGCTCAATCGCTCCAAGGGATCGGCGGTGCAGGGGCCTCGCGTGCAGGCAGACCGCAAGCGGTTCAAGGCCGCCGTCCAGCACCTGTTGGCCCGGCAGGGAGATCTGACCCTGGTTCACGGCGAAGCGGCCGCCTTGCGCCTGTCGGGCGGTGCGGCGCGGGGAATCGTCCTGGCGGACGGCACCGAAATCGCCGCAGAGGCCGTTGTGCTTTGCACCGGAACCTTTCTTGGCGGAGTGCTGTTCAGGGGTGAGGAACGCATCGTCGGCGGGCGGATCAACGAAGCATCGGCGCAGCGCCTGGCCGCCCAATTGCGCGAGGCGGATTTACCGATGGCGCGACTCAAGACCGGAACCCCGCCGCGCCTTGATGGGCGTACGATCGACTGGGCCCGCCTTGACGAGCAGCCTTCGGATGGTGAGCCCTGGACGATGAGCGCCATGGGGCAGGGGCGGTGTTTGCCCCAGGTGTTCTGCGCGATCACGCGCACCAACCCGGCCAGTCATGACGTCATCCGCGCCAACCTGCACCGCTCGCCGCTCTTCAGTGGCGCCATCGGAGCCTCGGGCCCGCGCTATTGCCCGTCGATTGAGGACAAGATCCACCGCTTCGCCGACCGCGACGGGCATCAGGTGTTTCTTGAGCCGGAAGGGCTCGACACGCACCTTGTCTATCCCAACGGGATCAGCACCTCACTGCCTGCCGATGTGCAGCTCGCCATGCTTCGGACCATGGATGGACTCGGGCGGGTGGCGATGGCTGTCCCGGGCTATGCCGTGGAGTACGATCACATCGACCCACGCGCCTTGCGGCAGAACCTGGAGTTGAGGGCCATTCCCGGACTATTCTGCGCTGGTCAGATCAACGGTACGACAGGCTACGAGGAAGCGGCGGCGCAAGGCCTGATCGCCGGGATGAATGCTGCCGCGAGCGTGCTTGGGCGCGAACCCGCTGCACTCGACCGTGCCAACAGCTATATGGCGGTGATGGTCGATGACCTGACACTGCACGGTGTTACCGAACCCTATCGTATGCTGACCGCCCGCGCGGAATACCGCCTGCGGCTGCGCGCCAACAATGCTGCCAGCCGCCTCACGCCGCTGGCGATCGCTGCGGGTTGCGTCGGCGAGGAGCGCAGGGCGTGGTTTGAGCGGCGCCAACAGCAGCGCAGCCGGCTTGAGGCCGCACTGGATCGCCAAGCGACAGCCAACGAGCTTGCCCAGGCGGGCCTGCCGGTGCGGAGCGACGGCGGCCGCCTGCCGCTGCGTGAGTGGCTGCGGTTTGGCGGGGTCGATCTTGAGGGGCTGGCACCGTGGATCGACGACGAACTTGCGGTCGATACCGCACTCGCCGAGGAAGTCGCCGAGGATGCCGCCTATGCTCCCTACCTGGCCCGTCAGGAGAGCGAATTGCGCGATCTGCGGGCGGGTGAGGAGTTGGCCTTGGGGGACGAGTTTCCCTACGGTGACATCCCCGGTCTCTCCCGCGAAATGGTTGAGCGGCTGACAGCGGCTCGGCCCGCGACGCTGGCCGCGGCGGGGCGGGTGCCGGGAGTGACGCCTGCCGCGCTCGCGGCGCTGTTGGTGCAGGCACGGCGCCGCGCCGCATGATCCTCGATTCGGAAGACGCGGCACGGGCCTGGCTCGAGACGCTACCCGAATGGGATGGCGGGGCGGGTGAACGGATCGAACGCCTGGTTGCGCTTTTGCGGGCGGAAAACGAGCGGCAGAATCTCGTTGCCGCGGCGAGCCTTGGCGCGATTTGGCAACGGCACATTGCCGATTCGGCCCAGCTCCTGCCGCATGTTCCACGTGAAGCCGCCAGTCCTTGGCTCGATCTTGGCGCGGGGGCAGGGTTCCCCGGACTTGTCGTGGCGGCGCTGCGGCCCGATTCGAAAGTCCATCTGGTCGAGTCGCGCAAGCGGCGGATCGATTGGCTCGAATCGGTGTGCGGGGAACTGGGTCTGGCGAACGTCGCGGTGCATGGCTGCCGGGTGGAGGCCCTGCAACTCGCCCCGGTTCGCGTCATTTCGGCACGCGCCTTTGCCCCGCTCCCCAAACTTCTCGATCTATCCGCCCGCTTTTCCACAGCGGACACCGTATGGTTGTTGCCCAAAGGGCGGTCTGCACAGCATGAACTGGATGCGCTTTCCGGTTGGAGTCACATGTTCCACGTGGAACAATCGCTCACCGATCGGGAAGCGGGCGTCATCACCGGAACGCTGTCGGGCCGCACCATGGCCGCAAAGAAGGGACGAAAATCGTGATACGGGTCGCGATCGCAAACCAGAAGGGTGGGGTGGGCAAGACCACCACGGCGATCAATATCGCCACGGCCATGGCCGCCACCGGCTGGAAAGTGCTGCTGATCGATCTCGATCCGCAGGGCAACGCATCGACGGGGATCGGCATTCCCGCCGCAGCTCGCGAGCGTTCGTCGTACGATTTGCTGGTTGATCAGGCCCCGCTTGCCGAATGCATCCAGCCGACGCGAATTCCCGGGCTCGACGTGATCCCGGCCACGGTCGACCTTTCGGGTGCCGAGGTCGAGCTGGTCGCGGTCGACAATCGGACCGATCGCCTGCGCCAGGCCCTGACGGGCGATGCCGGGCACGACGTCTGCTTCATCGACTGCCCGCCCTCGCTTGGCCTGCTCACGCTCAATGCGCTGTGCGCCGCGGATACCTTGCTGGTGCCACTGCAATGCGAATTCTTTGCGCTGGAAGGCTTGAGCCAGCTTCTCCAGACGGTCGAACGCGTTCAACAGCGTTTCAACCCCTCGCTGGGCATTGTCGGGATCGCCCTGACCATGTTTGACCGGCGCAACCGCCTGACCGATCAGGTGGCAGACGATGTGCGCTCGTGCCTCGGCAATCTGGTGTTCGATGCGGTCATTCCCCGCAACGTGCGGCTGTCGGAGGCGCCGAGCCACGGCCTGCCGGCGCTGGTTTACGATCACACCTGCGTCGGCAGCCGCGCCTACATGGCGCTTGCCCGCGAACTCATCACCCGCCTGCCCGAAAAGAGGAAAGCCGCATGAGCGACGATTCGGTGATTCGCATTGCGGTCCCCAAGCCGGAAGGCGGCGCAAAACGCCCAGCGCTGGGGCGCGGGCTGGGCGCCCTGCTGGGCGAAACCCGGCGGGAAGAGCCGCTGGTGCATCCCACAGCCGGGATCGCGCCGGGTGCAACCTCTGCAACAAACGGGCTCGCCATGCTGGCGGTCGCCGCGATTGTCCCGCACCCCGGTCAGCCGCGCCGCCGGTTTGACGAGGCGGCACTGGATGAACTGGCGGCGTCGATCGCGGCGCGCGGCGTGATCCAGCCGGTGATCGTCACCCCGCACGGCGAGGGGCAGTGGCGGCTGGTTGCAGGCGAACGCCGCTGGCGCGCCGCCCAACGCGCACAACTGCATGAGATTCCAGCGCTAATTCGCGACCTTGAGGAACGCGAAGTTACCGCCCTGGCACTGATCGAAAACCTTCAGCGCGAAGACCTCAACCCGATCGAAGAGGCGCGGGCCTATCACCGGTTGGCCGAGGATGAAGGGCTGACCCAGGCGGAAATCGCCAAGCTGGTCGACAAGAGCCGCAGCCATGTCGCCAACCTCCAGCGGCTGCTGGGCCTGCCCGACGGGGTTCTCACGCTGGTTGAGGATGGGCGCCTGTCCATGGGCCATGCCCGCGCGCTGATCGGCGTAGAGCAGGCCCAGGCGCTTGCCGACGACGCCGTCGCAAGGCATCTCTCCGTTCGCGAGGTCGAGAAGGCGGTGCGTCGCCGCGCAACCGGAAGCAGTGCTCCGCGGCGGGCACGCGGGACGCGGGACGCGGCATCGTCTGCCGACATCGCAGCGGTGCAGGGGCACCTCGAGGAATTTCTCGGCCTGCCGGTGCGTATCAATGCCGATGCAGATCCCCGCTCCGGCGCGGTGACGATCCGCTATCGCACGCTCGATCAGCTTGACCTGATCTGTCAGCGCCTCACCGGGGGCAGCATTTAGCTTTTTGAGCTGAACCTGCCCCAGTCGGGGACGGCACCGGAACGGCCCTTGCGTCGATGCCAGCGGCCGGCCTTAAACGGTGCTTATGACGCGATCGGCTTTTGTCCTGTTGGCTCTTGTCGCCGCCATGCCCGCGCACGCCGAAAGCCGCGCAGGCATGGCTGCGACAATGGCCGTTTCGGTGGAAATCTTGCCGAATTGTACCGTCGCGACCGGTCCGTTGATGTTTGGCAGCGCACAGAATGGCACCGGGGCGACGGCAACCTCGCAAATCGCGGTAAACTGCGGCCCGTCCGTTCCCTTTACCATGCAGCTTGACCGCGGCCGCCAGCCGGATGCCCGGGGCCGCCGCGCCCTTGACGCGGCAAGCGGCCGCTACCTGTCCTATGGCATCTACCGCGATGCGGCCTACCAGTCCGCGTGGAGCGATACGGCGGATGGCTCAGCATCGGGCACGACCGATTCGTCCGGCCAGTTCCACCTTACGGCATATGGCCGCATCGAGCCGGGACAGGCCACCGTTGCCGGGACCTATGCCGATGCGGTTGTCGTCACGGTGCAGTTCTAGGTTCTGTCCTGATTTGGCTGAATCGCCCCCTCCCCGGCGGGGAAGGGCTTTGAAGCTTCAATTTGATCAAGACGGACTCCAGGTTCTGACGCGGGTGCAACGGGATCGGAATCCGGAATCGTCCCGAGCGGGCGAATCGTTTTCCTACCTTTAAGAAAGCTGTCAGGCCTGCCCGATCGCGTGCTGTCGGTGTCGTCTTTTGGGCCTGGCTGCTTGCCGTCTGGATCAAACCGCCTTGAAAACGCGAAAGTGTCACCTTTTTCCGCATAACCAATTGAAATGAAATAATTTTCAGGCGGACACACCTGTCCGGCGGGCAATTCATGTAACATGTTGATAATATGAACGTTAATCTGAAACCCCGGTCAAAGGTGTCAACTTGTCGTAACCTTATGCGGCGCCCGTTCGGGGAGGCCGTCAGTCGAACGGAACCAGCAGCATGCCCTTCTTGGTGACCCAATAAGGCTGACGGGGCCTTAACCACATCGCAAGGGAATACCCCTAGACCGCCGATTGAGACTAGGGGGTAATCTTCTTGCGATTCGCGCTAAGGGATCAGTGCGTGCTTGCGCTTGCCGCTGCCGGGGTTTTGGCGGCGGCGCCTGCGCATGCCCGGCGCGCGACCTACACGATGCCCGCCTCGGTGACAGTCATCAATGGCTGCACCATCTCGGCCCTGCCGTTGATCTTCAACGTCCCTGTGCCGACCAATCTCAATGTCGATTCGTCGACGACGATCACCGCGAAGTGCACGCCGAACATTCCGTTCACGATTGACATCGATACCGGGCTCTACGGCAACGGCATCAACCGTCGTGTGTATAACGCCACGGCCAAGGCCTACATCAACTACGACGTTTACCGGGATCCGCCGCGCAGCCAGGTCTGGGGTACGGGCGGGGCCAAGAATGTCTCGGGCAATTCGGGGCTTACCGGACTGGTGGTGCTGCCAGTCTATGGCCGACTCGCCTCCTCGACCAAGCTTCAGGCTGGCAACTACCGCGATACGCTGACGGTCACGATAAGCTTCTGACCGCATTGCGCCATTCGACCGAGAGGTTCGAAAATGCGCTCGGCGCTTACCGAACGTTAACCATATTTTCCTAGGTATTCTCCCCAAGCAGACTGCAAATTTCCCGGTAATCATTAGGGATTTTGCAATGGTTTGTGACGCATGGAGACCACGGCACATAGCCATGTTTCAGGGGAATAGAGACCATGCGTAAGATTGCTTTCGGGTTTGCCGCCCTTGCGGCCGTTGCCGCCTCTCCGGCCCTGGCCGCTTCGGCCAGCAACCAGATGCCGGTGTCCGTCAACGTCATCAATTCATGCACAGTCGCCGCTTCGCCGATGGCGTTCGGCACGCTGACCTCGGTTGGCGGCGTCAATGTCGACACGACCGCCAACGTCGATCTCGTTTGCACCATCGGTGCAGGCTATGACGTTGCGATGGACGTCGGCACCCACGCTACCGGTGCCCAGCGCTTCCTGCAGAACACCACCGACGCGACCAAGAAGATTCCTTACGGCGTCTTCCGCGATTCGGCCCGGACATCGAACTGGGGCAACACCTCGGGCACCGACACCAGCATCGGCACGACTGCCACGGGCACCGCTACGCTGGTCGCCTATGGCCGCATCCCGAGCACGGCGGTTTCGGTTCCGGCCGGCTCGTACACCGACACCGTCACTGTCACGGTGAACTTCTAAGCATCATGGAGACCTGAATGATCCGTCGCGCCGCTGTCATCAGCAAGCTTGCCCTGGCTGCGGCAGGCGGATCGTTCCTCTCCTTCGGGCTGTACCAGGCAGCCCATGCTGAAGAGCCCGTAGCCGCCGCGGCCGCGCCACTCGCGGACCGCGGCGCTCGGCTTAATATCGCACCGCTCCGCCTTGAGCTTGATGCGACCAAGACCGGGGTTACGGTGATGCTCACCAACACTTCGGCACGGCCTTTGCCGGTCCAGACCCGGCTGTTCGCCTGGTCGCAGGATGCGGGCGAGGATCGCTATGCACCTTCGACAGCGCTGACCGTTTCACCGTCGATCATCTCGATCGCTCCCGGCGCGACGCAGATTGTCCGCGTTCTGCGCACCAGCCCCGCGTCACCCGGCGAAAAGCGCTTCCGCCTCGCGGTCGATCAATTGCCCGATCCAAGCCTTGCTACTTCTGGCGAGGCCGAGGCACGGCTGCGCTTCACCGTTCCGGTATTCCTCGATCGCGACAAGGCGGAACCCGCCGTTCTCGCCTGGCGGATCACCGGCAACCGGCTCGAACTGGCGAACACCGGCGGGCGCACGACCAGGGTGCTTGGCCTGGTCGTGAAGAATGCCGCCGGCGCTGTCGTACAGCTCGAACGTAATTCGCTTCGTTACGTCCTAGGGCAATCGACCATTGCCTGGAGCCTGGTCAATGGCTGCCCCACCGGGCCCGTAACCATTTCCGCCCAGATCGACGGCCAGTCGGCCAATGCCACGGTCACGCCGACCTGCGGTTGAACGGCTCCTTGCGCTAGTCGCCGCGCTTGGCGCGGCCCTGGGCGGGGATTCCGCCCACGCGCAGACGGACCCGTTCGCCCTCCCTTCCGGAATGACCGCCCAGTCGGTGTCCGCGCAAAGCGGCCCCGGACTTTCGGAAATCGCGGTCGATGGCGATACGCGCGCCCGAATGGTCGATCTTGCCTGGGTCAAGGGCGCGCTGGCGATCGATGCCGATGGGGCCCGCGCCGCAGGCCTGCCCGTCCAACCGGGCGCGACAGGCTATGTCTCGCTCGCATCGTTGCGCATCGCCAAGTGGAACTTCGATTCCCAGCATCAGCGACTGGAAATTCAATTGCTGCGGAAAAGCGACGGCGGCAATCTCATCGATATGACCAGGGGGCCAGCGCAGAACGGCGAAAGCAGCCCGCTGACGGCGTTTCGTCTCGACTATGACCTGACGGCTACCTTTGCGAAGGGGCGCAGCGGAGCGGCGGCACTGGTCGAGGCCGCGCTTGTCAGAGGCAATGTCTCGGCGATGAGCGCCTTTCGCTATACCTCCCAACCGGACAGCAATTCATCCCCGCTGTTGCGGCTTGATTCACAGGTACAGGTCCTGATTCCCCGTGCCGGGCTGACCGCGACGGCGGGCGACTACATTTCGGCGGGCGGGCAAGCCAGCGCGCGGTGCGCCTGGGCGGGGTCCAGGTCGCATCGGACTATTCGTTGCGACCCGATCTCGTCACCACGCCATTGCCGGCATTTACCGGGCAGGTTTCAGTACCCACCGGTATCGACATCATCACCGGTGACCAACGCTATTCGCTTGGCCAGGTGCAACCGGGTGAATTCACCGTTCGCAACGTACCCTCGAACGCCGGACGCGGTGAGGTATCCGTGATCGTCCGCGATGCCTTGGGGCGCGAAAGTATCCAGAACGCCAAATTCTATGTCTCGCGGGCCTTGCTGGCACCGGGGCTGCGCGAATTCGCGATCAACACAGGCTTCGTCCGACGACGCTACGGGGTTCGCAGCAACGACTACGGACCCCTCGCCGCAAACCTGTTCTACCGCCGCGGCTTGAATTCGCGGTTGACGGTCGAGGGATCCGCCGAATGGACCCCGGGACTCCTCAATGTGGGTGCCCGGGGTGATCTTGCGCTTGGCGGGATCGCCCTGGCGACCGTCGAGGCGCGCCTCAGCGTCGAGCACGATACCGGATATACCGGCTCGCTGGTCAATCTTGGGCTTGAATCGGTCGGCAAGACCATTTCAGCGCGAATTTCGGCCTCGCTGCCGAGTGCGCAATACCGCGATGTTGCAAGCAACCTGGGCGATCCATTGCCGCCGCGCGAATTCCTCGGGCAGATTTCGTTTAATCTGAAGCGCATGACGCAACTACAGATCTCGGCTGGGCGGCAAGAGCGGCATTACGATCCGCGCTTTGCCTTTCTCGAACCCAAAGTTACCTTTGCCAACGCTTCGTTTCGCACCCAGATCAGCCATAAGATCGATGTTTTTTCGTCACTTGGCTACCGCAACGGAGCCAGCCGCTCGATAACCGCGTGGGCGGGATTGTCGGTGCAGTTCGGCGGCGGGCGTTCCGGTCAGGCTTCAGCCAACGGCGGCACAGGCTCGCCGGTCAGCGCCAATGCCGGGTATTATCGCCACGATACCGAACAGCAGCCGCTGGGTTACGCCCTCGAAGGCCAGACGGGCGCATCCACCCGTCTTGCCGGTGCCGCCAGCTACCGCGATTCGCACGGTCGGGTCGAAGCCCAGGTCGAAGAGGTCGCCGGAGATGTTGGCCTGCGTCTCAACGCGCGCGGCACGCTGCTGGTGGCAGGCGGCAACGTTTTCGCCCGCAACCAGACCGGGGGGAGCTATGCTCTGGTCCGCACCGGCCGCGTTGGCGGCGTTACGGTCCTGCGCGAAAACCGCCTCGCCGGGGTGACGACGCGCAAGGGATTGCTGCTGGTCGAGAATGTCGCCCCGCAGGTCCCGCTGACCTTTGACATCGATCCGGAAAAACTTCCGGCCGACGCGCTCGCGCGTGCGACGCACCGCCGAGTTCTGGTCCCGCGCAAGGCGATCGGACTGGTCGCGCTGGACGTGATCCGCTTCCGTCCGCGCGCGGTACGGATCGCTGCCCCGGACGGCACCCCGCTGCCGGTCGGGCTCCAGCTCATCGCGCGACCCTCGGGGGAGCCGGTCTATGTCGGCTTCGATGGCCTGATCGATTTCAACAGCGAAGGCGGTGATACCCGCGTGGAGCGGCAGTTCGATGACGGCGCCCGCTGCGTGGTCGATACCGGGGGAATCGCGACGGCTCCGCCAGATACCGTTCCCACCCTGACCTGCCGCATGGAGCTGCCGACCGAGATTGTCGGCCGCGATGTCCCTCGGCGCGGCCGCATTGCCGCTGCCCGCCGCTGACCGGCGGCGAGTTGCGCCGCGCAACTTCGCACCAGCATTTAAGCGAGCGATTAAATTCCTTGCCCGCCGGAGCATCGGCCTTTAAGCGAGGCCGATCCCGGTTTGAAATGAGGCACGGCCATGTCGCTCGATTCGCTTGCGCGCAGCTTTTACACAGAAGATCACGAAGCCTTCCGTGACACGGTGCGCCGTTTCGTCGCCGATGAGCTTGAGCCTCATGCCGATGCCTGGGATGAAGCCGGACTTGTCCCCCGCGAGGTGTGGCCCAAGGCTGGTGCGCTTGGCCTCCTCTGCCCGACGGTTCCCGAGGCCTATGGCGGGCTCGGCCTTGATTTTGGCTACAATGCCATCATCGACGAGGAAGTGAGCTACGGCACGGACGTCGCGACCGGATTCTCGCTCCAGTCCGATATCGTCGCCAACTACATCATCCAGTACGGCTCGGAGGAGCAAAAGCAGACCTGGTTGCCGAAGATGGTCAGCGGCGAGGTGGTGAGTGCCATCGCCATGACCGAACCGGGTACGGGGTCAGACCTTCAGGGTTTGCTCACCACGGCGAAGAAGGATGGCAATCACTATGTCATCAACGGGTCGAAGACCTACATCACCAACGGCCAGAACGCCGATCTGATCCTTGTCTGCGTCAAGACCGACACCGAGGTTCAGCCCGCCTGGAAAGGCGTGTCGATCGTGCTGGTCGAGGCGACACGCGAAGGTTTCAAGCGCGGGCGCAATCTCGACAAGGTCGGCCTCGATGCCGCCGATACTTCGGAACTATTTTTCGAAGACGTGCGCGTGCCGATCACCAATTGCCTTGGCGAGGAAGGCAAAGGCTTCATCTACCTGATGAGTGAGCTGCCGCAGGAGCGCCTGAGCATCGCCGTCACCGCCCAGGCCAGTGCGCAACGCGCCTTCGATCTGACTGTCCAGTTCGTTCGCGACCGCAAGGCATTCGGCAAGCCGGTCCTCGATTTCCAGAACACGCGGTTTGTCCTCGCCGATCTCAAGTCCAAGCTTCAGGTCGGCTGGGCGCACCTGGACTGGTGCATCGCGCGGCACGTCAAACACGAACTCACTTCGGTCGAGGCTTCGGGCGCCAAGCTGTGGCACACCGAGCTTCAGGGCGAAGTGGTCGACAAGTGCCTCCAGCTCCACGGCGGAGCTGGTTTCATGAACGAATATCCGATCGCCAAGCAGTGGCGCGGCGCACGGGTCACGCGGATTTTCGGCGGGACCAGCGAGATCATGAAGGAACTGATCGGCCGGTCGCTCTAACCGACCGGCGGTTCAGCCGATCGGGATCCGCTTGTCGGGAACCGCCCGGCGATGCGGCGGTACGTGCCTGCGCGGTGGGATGACGCGATGGCGGGGGCCGTCGACCGGCACCCATTCCTCGATCACCCGGGTTTCCTTGCACTCGCGCGGCTTGGCCGACATGGGCGGCGCCCCCGGCCCGGGCTGGACCATCACCACCGGCACCATGACCATCATCGGCTGGTAGGCATACGCGTAGCCGGGCTGGGCATAGCCATAACCGGCACCATAGCTCGCGCCGTACCCCATGTGCCGCTCAAGGTAGCTTTCGCAAAAATCCATCGTGCGTGCTTCGCGACGGCGATCGGCCTGGTCGCCGATTGCCCCGCCGGCGACGGCGCCAACGGCACCGCCGGCTATGGTTCCAAGGGTCTTGTCACCGTGTCCGGCAATGGCGTTGCCAAGCAAGCCGCCGACCACTCCGCCTACAACCGCACCGCCAACCATGTTGCCACGCCCGCCGCGGCTATGGTTGCTGCGGCATTCGGCCAGCCAATCCGCACGGGCACGCTCGAACGCGGCCTGATCATATTGCGGCCGTTGGTACTGGGGTTGGTATTGGGGCTGGGCATAGGCCGGACCCATCGGCGGCGGAGGTGCCGGTATCGCCACCGGAGCGGCATCGCCGTAAACGCGCCCATCCGCATCCATGGTCCCCGGCGGGGGAGGCGGCGGCGAGGGCTGGGCCATGACCGGCAAGGCAAACGCGAGCGTTCCGGCAAAGGCTGCTGCCTTTGCGAGCGCGGCTGCGGACGGGCGAAACGGCATGGCAATCCCCTGAGCGGTCCGGGCAATTCCGGCGTTAACCGGCAACTTACCATCAGGTCGATCGGGTTTCCAAGCGCCCGGCCCCGCCAGTCTTGTCCCTGTCCCGAATCGGAGCAGAGCCATGACGTCAGATCGCGGCGGCGATCGCCTTGGCGAGAAGCTCCATCCCCGCCGCATCTTCCGCGTCGAAACGGGCCGGCTCGGGACTGTCGAGATCAATGACCGCAATCACCCGGTCCTGACGGATCACGGGAACCACCAGTTCGCTGCGGCTGGCGGCATCACAGGCGATGTGGCCGGGGAAGGCGTGGACGTCGGGAACGAGCTGGGTCATCCCGCTCGCCGCCGCCGCACCGCACACCCCCTTGCCCAGCGGGATACGGATGCAGGCGGCCCGCCCTTGGAACGGCCCAAGCACCAGTTCATCGGCTATCACCCGATAGAATCCGGCCCAGTTCAGCCAGTCGACATATTGCCAGATCAATGCCGACAGGTTGGCCATGTTGGCGACCCCGTCGCTTTCACCGGCGACCAGCGCACGCGCGGATTCGGTCAGTTCGCGGTAGAGTTCGGGCTTGGGCAGCGATCGATCGGGAGCAAAGGCATACATCGGGTTATGTTATCTCACTCACGCCTTGCCGCCTAGCCTGGTTGAGCCTATCCATCGGGCATGTCGACCAAAGGCAAACTGTTAGTAGCCCTCGCGGTGTTCGTCCTCGTCCTTGGCGGAATCGCCTTCTGGATGTTCCACGGAACCCCGGCGGAAAAGAGCGTGGACGAACTCTCAGGCGCCAACCCCGCGATCGTCGCTCCCAAGGTCGAGCAATTCCCGTCGATCGGAATCGCCAGGCCGATAGGCTGGGCGGCGAATGAGGCGCCCACGGCGGCCAAGGGCCTGGTGGTATCGCGCTTTGCCGAAGGGCTGGATCATCCGCGGGTCATGCTGACCTTGCCCAATGGCGATGTGGTGGTGGCCGAGGCAGATGCCCCGCCGGGCAACCTCGGGACCGGGCTGACCGCCTGGATCGCCGAGCGTTTGATGCAGCGGGCCGGTGCGCAGGGTAAATCGCCTGATGCGCTGGTGCTGCTGCGCGATACCAATGGCGACGGCAAGGCCGATCAGAAATTCATGCTGCGCCAAGGCAACGGCCTCGCCTCGCCCTCGGGCCTGGCCTGGCGCGATGGCACGCTCTACGTCGCCAACCACAACGCGGTACTCTCGTTCCCCTATGCCTTGGGCGACACGGCCTTGGCTGCCGCTCCCAAGAAGCTGATGGACCTGCCCGGCGGCGGCAACCACTGGATGCGCAATATCCTGTTGAGCCCGGATGGCACGCAGTTGTTCGTTGCCGTCGGCTCATCCTCGAACATCGGTGAAAACGGGATGGACGCGGAAAAGGGCCGCGCAGCGATCTGGGAACTCAACCTCAAGACCGGCTACCCGCGTCAGTATGCGCAAGGCCTGCGCAATCCCAACGGGCTTGCATGGAACCCGTCAAGCGGCGAACTGTGGACCACGGTGAATGAACGCGACCAGCTTGGCCCTGACCTGGTGCCTGACTACCTGACCAATGTGCCGGTCGGCACGCACTATGGTTGGCCTTGGGTTTACTGGAAGAAGTATGACGATGAGCGCGTTACCTCGGCGCCGCCGGAGTATTTCGATGATTATGTGCGCAAGCCGGAATATGCGCTTGGCGCGCACGTTGCCGCACTGGGCATGGCGTTCGTCACCGGCGGGGAAAAGCTGGGCGCTGAATTTGGCAATGGCGCGGTAATCGCGCGGCATGGTTCGTGGAACCGCACCCCGTTGTCGGGCTATGACGTGGTTTTCGTGAAGTTCGATGCCAACGGCAACCCGCAGGGCCTTCCGGTGCCGATCCTGACCGGTTTCCTTGCAAGCCAGAACCAGACGCGCGGCCGTCCCACCTGGGTAAGCTTCGCCAAGGACGGCGCACTGCTGGTGAGCGACGATACCGCCGGGATTGTGTGGCGGGTGATCGCGCCTGATGCCGCGGCGGCGGCGGTGGTCAAACCGGTGGTGACCGGGCGGATGCCTCCGCAACGCGAGCTTAAGGGCGATCCGAACGAAGAGGCGCAGTACACCGCCGGGTTCAAGAAGGATGAAAGCGTCAAGCAGTAGCGCGGTCAGGGGGCGTCGAGCGCCCGGCCCGCACGTCCGGCCAGTTCGGTGACGAACTGCCACGCGACCCTTCCCGAACGGGCGCCGCGCCGCTTGGACCATTCAAGCGCGTCTGCTTCGGCCCAGTCGAGGTTGTGCGCCGAACAATAGCCGCTGATGATCGCCAGATAGTCGTCCTGGCTACAGTTGTGAAAGCCGATCGACAGTCCGAAACGATCTGCCAGCGCGAGCCGATCGTCGACCGCATCGCGCGGGTTGATCGGATCGTCCTGCTCGGAAAGGTGGCGCGGTACGATCGCGCGGCGATTGGACGTGATCGCCAGGCGGACGTTGCCGGGACGGGCTTCGACCCCACCCTCTAGCCAGGACCGGAGGGCTCTGGGCCCGGTGCTGTCACCATCCTCGAAACCCAGATCGTCGATGAATACCAGGAAGCGGCGATCGACGGCCCCCAGGATTGCGAACAGGCGGTTGAGCGAGGCGAGAGCTTCGGGCGCGACCTGAACCAGGGCCAGGCGCGAGACGTCAGCTTCCTGCGCGGCGGCCACGCTGGCGCGCAGAAGCGCTGACTTGCCCATGCCACGGGCGCCCCACAGCAACATGTCATGCGCCGCATGACCTGCCGCAAGGCGGGCGACGTTGGCAGTCACGTCGGCTTTCTGTGCGTCGATGCCCTTGAGCAGGGCAAGCGGCGGGGCGATGATCCGCGTTACCGGCCGCGCCGCCTGGTCCCAGACATAGGCCGGCTCGGCATGCCAATCGACGGGAGCGACCGGTGCCGGGATCAACCGCGCCAAGGCATCGGCAATTCGTGCAAGCGGGTCGGTCTCGGAACTCATCCCGCAAGTGCCGCGGCATCGAGCGCGTAGAGCAGGTTGGCCCCGGCAATGACGGAGGCTTTCAGTCCGCGTGCTTCGGTTGCGATGTGTTCAGCAAAGAAGCGTGCGACCACACGCTTTGCTTCACCTGCGGCGCTGTCACGAGCCTGGCGCTGGAGTTGCCAACCGGCAACGGCCACCGCCGCCATTGTGCAGAACGGCACGCTGCCAGCCAGGCGATCATCGAGGCTGGCCTCGTTGGCCATCCAACGGACGATCGCCGCGCAGTCCTGCGCCAGTTCGGCAATCTGCGGCGCATCGCCGCAATCGGCGGTGGCTTCGGCGAACAAGGCCGCCAAAACCTCGCCGCTTTGGTATCCCAGTTTGCGCGTGACGAGATCGGCGGCCTGGATGCCGTTGGTGCCTTCGTAGATCGGCGCGATCCGGGCATCCCGATAGTGCTGGGCGGCGCCGGTTTCCTCGATGAAGCCCATGCCGCCGTGGACCTGCACGCCAAGGCTCGCCACCTCGCAGCCGATGTCCGTGCCCCAGGCCTTGAGCATGGGAACCAGGCAGTCGGCCCGCTGCTGGGCGCCTTCAACTTCCAGCGCGCCGCGATCGACCATGCCGGCAGTGTAATAGAGCAGGGCCCGCGCGCCTTCGGTCAGCGCCCGCATCCGCAGCACCATGCGCCGCACATCGGGATGCTCGATGATCGCTACCGGGTTTTTGTCGGGCGATCCGGCTCGTGCGGACTGTACGCGTTCACGGGCGTAGCCCTGCGCCTGCTGCAAGGCGCGTTCGGCGATCTGCACTCCCTGGCTGCCGACGTTGATCCGCGCCGAATTCATCATCGTGAACATCGCCTTGAGGCCTTCGTTCTCGGCTCCGACCAGCTCACCCACGCATTCGCCGTTGTCGCCGAAGCTCATCACGCAGGTCGGCGAGGCCATGATCCCCAGCTTGTGTTCAAGGCTGACACAGCGCAGGTCGTTGCGCGCGCCCGGCGTGCCGCTGGCGCCGACCAGGTACTTCGGCACCACGAACAGCGAAATGCCGCGCGATCCGCCCGGCGCACCGGGCGTGCGCGCAAGCACGAGATGGATGACGTTGCTGGCAAGATCATTCTCGCCCCAGGTGATGAAGATCTTTGTGCCCTTGATCGACCAGGTGCCATCGCCGCGTGGCGTGGCTGTCGTGCGCAGCGCGCCGACATCGGAACCGGCCTGGGGCTCGGTCAGGTTCATGGTCCCCGACCATTCGCCGCTGATCAGCTTTGCCAGATAGATCGCCTTCTGGCTCTCGCTGCCGTGGTGAGCCACAGCTTCGATCGCCCCAACGGTCAGCATCGGCAGGAGCGAGAAGGCCATGTTGGCCGTGCCGAGATTTTCCAGCACATTGGCGGCCAGCGTGAAGGGCAGGCCCTGCCCGCCAAAATCGACCTCGCCCGAGATCGCGTTCCAGCCCTGTTCGACGTAGGCCCGATAGGCTTCCGCGAATCCATCGGGCAGTGTCACCGTGTCGTTGGCCAGCCTGGCGCCTTCAAGGTCGCCCTTGCGGTTGAGCGGCGCGAACTCGCCGGTGGCGAACTGGCCTATTCCCTCGACGATCGCTTCGACCATGTCGGGGCTCGCCGCGGCGAACCGATCGTGGCGTCCGAGATCGTCGATCCCGGCGTTAACCCGGATGGCGAGAATCTGGTCGGCGGTGTTGGCGGCATATTCCATTGGCTCTCTCGCGGCTTTCCCTTGGCTTTGCGCGATTCCGCCTATAGCGGGAGGCCATGTCCGGCAAGCATGACAATCATACCCCGCGCGCAGCCGATGCGGCGGGAATTGCCGCGGCTGTCGAAATACTGCAGGCGGGCGGCCTTGTCGCGCTGCCGACCGAGACGGTCTATGGTCTCGCCGCGCGGGCGGACGAAGCAGATGCCGTAGCGGCAATCTACCGCGCCAAGGGCAGGCCCGACTTCAACCCGTTGATTGTCCATGTTGGCGCGCTGGCGCAGGCGCAGCGGCTGGCGCAATTCGACGATCGCGCCCGGGCGCTTGCCAAAGCGTTCTGGCCGGGCGCGCTGACCCTGGTTCTGCCGCTTCGCGAGGATGCGCGAATCGCCCCGGCGGTAACCGCCGGGCTGGCGACCATCGCCCTTCGTTGCCCGGTCCATCCGGTGATGCGGGCGGTTCTGGAAGCAAGCGGACTGGCGCTGGCTGCACCTTCGGCCAATCGCAGCGGCGCGGTCAGCCCGACTCGCGCCGCGCATGTCGTCGCCTCGCTCGGTGATGCGGTGCCGCTGGTACTCGATGGCGGCGCCTGCGCTGCGGGCATCGAGAGCACGATCGTCGCCTTGCGGGCAAATGGAGGGTGGCAGGTGCTGCGTCCGGGACCGATTTCGGAGGCACAGATCGCGGCGGTCCTTGGCGGCGCGGGTGACGTCGTTGCGTCAGGCGGAATCGAGGCGCCAGGCCAGCTTGCCAGCCATTATGCCCCAGGCAAGCCCGTCCGGCTCAACGCCAATGCGGCCGAACCCGACGAATTCCTGATAGGGTTCGGGGCGCTTGGCGGAAACGTCAGCCTGTCGGCCAGCGGTGATCTCGCTGAAGCGGCAGCGCGTCTCTATGACTGTCTGCATCAGGCCGCAGCCGCACCGCAACCGCGCATCGCGGTCGCGCCGGTTCCGGAAGGAGGCATCGGGGCGGCGATCAATGATCGCCTGCGCCGCGCGGCGGCCTGACGGCTATGGAGCCTTGGGCGCAGCAGGGGGCGAGGGCGGGGCCGGAGGCGCCTTGTCCTTGCCGCTTTCCTGTACCGGCGTTTCGCAGACGAGGCGGCCCGAGCCCATCGAATTGACCGTGCAGCGGGCGCGTCCCTTCACCGTTACCTGGCCGGATCCCATGATTGTCGCTTCGACCTCGCCATCGGATGCGAAAGCGGCATCGCCTGATCCAGCGATGGTCACCTTGGCCTTGTCGGTCTTCAAGGCATCGAGTGCGGCCGATCCGCTTCCGGCGACGGTCATCTCAAGCGATTTGACGTTGCCCGCGCCGCGCAGGCTGCCCGATCCGGCGATCGTCAGATCGAGCGAATCGCCTGCAACGTGTGGCGTTTCGATGTTGCCACTTCCTGCAACGGTGATCTTGGCCTTGCTCGCCAGTGCCGCCGCGACGATTTTGCCCGAACCCGCCATCACCACTTCCTTGGGAGCGGGCATGGTCACGTGAACCACGGCGATCTTGCCGCCGCTGCCGAACAGCTTGCCCTCGCGCATGATGCCCAGGGTTCCGTCCTTCAATGTGAAACGCAGCTTTGCCGCGGCATCGGCATCCCCGTCGACCGTGATCGCAAGCTTGTCGCCCGGCTGGACCTGGACTTCATCGGGACCAGCGAGGACGAGTTCTTCCGGTGCAGCGCCGGTCAGGTCGAGATCGGCGAGCTTTTTGCCCTCCTCCCCGTTGATCTTGAATGAAGCCCCATCGCAACCCGCGACGGCCGCGGCGAGCGCAATGCCGACGATCGGGGCAAGAGTGCGGGCAAAGTGCTTGAAGGTCATGCGCGGCTCCCGGCAATGTGTATTATTGATATAATACGGCAAGACGGATCAATCAAGCCCGAAACGCGAAAGGGCCGCTCCCTTGCGGGAACGGCCCTCCTCGGTGATCGATAAACGACGGTTCAGGCGGTCGCCTGCTCCGCGTAGTACTTGGGCGCATGCTCGTTGAGGATCGCAAGGATCTTGCGCAGCGCGGCCGGCTCGTCCGTCTTTTCCATCGCCGCCAACTCGCGCGCGAGGCGCGATGAGGCTGCTTCGAAAATCTGGCGTTCGGAATACGACTGTTCGGGCTGGTCGTCAGCGCGGAACAGGTCGCGGGTCACTTCGGCGATCGACACCAGGTCGCCCGAGTTGATCTTGGCTTCGTATTCCTGGGCGCGGCGCGACCACATGGTGCGCTTGACCTTGGGCTTGCCCTTGAGCGTGTCGAGCGCTTCGCGCAGGGTCTTGTC
>JAGWUU010000091.1 GCA_028868335.1 Sphingomonadales bacterium
CCCAGGCGGGAAAAGCATTCCAACGCTCGCAGCGCCTGGATGGATGGGATGCGCGCCATGTTGCCCTCTCTGCGTTACATGGCCGCAACAATAGCCGATCCAGCCGTTAGGTGAATAGTTTTTGCAGAAGGTGCGCAGCGGTTTCACTTTTGCCGGGTCGCTCTTGTGACTAGCCTGCGCCACAAGACCGCTGAATGTCCGGGCCATCATCCGCCGGGGCGGACGCTGTTGCGCAGACTCGAAGGATGACCAGATGGCAGGGGTAGAAGCAGGAGCAAAGGCGGCATCGGGCGACACCATCGCCGATGAACTGATTGCGGCTCTTGGCGCCGATTGCGTGTTTCTTGGCGACGACATTCCGGCAAGCGCAATCAGCGACGAAAGCGCCAGCGGCACGCAGCGGCCGCTGATCCTGCTCCGCCCCCGCTCGGTTGAGGCGGTTTCGCAGGCGATGAAGATCTGTTCGCGTCGTGGACAAACGGTGGTGCCGCAGGGCGGGATGACCGGGCTCGCGGGTGGCGCCTGTCCGCGCGCCACGGACATTGCTCTGTCGCTCGACCGGATCAGTGGGGTCGAGGCGATCGACCCCGACGCAATGACCATGACCGTTCGGGCCGGTACGATCCTGCAGGTCGCGCAGCAGGCTGCGGAAGCAGAGGGCCTGATGGTGCCGATCGATCTTGGCGCGCGGGGAAGCTGCCAGATCGGCGGCATCATCGCCACCAATGCAGGCGGATCGAACGTCATCCGCCATCGCATGACGCGCGAGAACATCCTGGGCTTCGAAGCAGTCCTGGCCGACGGCAGGGTCCTGTCCAACCTTCACGGCATGGTGAAGAATAACACCGGCTACGACCTCGCCCAGCTCTTCGTCGGATCCGAAGGCACCCTGGGGATCATCACCCGCGCTGTGATGAAATTGAAGCCGCTGCCTGCTGGTCGCCACACCGCGCTGTGCGCGCTGGCCGATTTCGACGCGGTGGTCCGTCTGCTTCAGCACGCTCGCTCGGAATTGCGTGATCTATCCGCGATCGAGGTGATGTGGGGCGATTACTTTGCACTGTTGCAGGACCTGGAGGGCGAGCGCCTGTTCCACCCCGCCCCACCGATCGCCGTGATCATCGAATCCGAATCGATGGAGCCCCACAAGGGCGCCGCCGAGTTCGAGGAATTTCTTGCCGCGATGCTGGAGCAGCAAATCCTGAGCGATGCCCTGATCGCGCAATCCGTGCGCGAGGCGGCAATCTTCTGGGCCGTGCGCGAGGGCGACAAAATCTACCATGCGATGCCCAACCTGATCAATCTCGACATCAGCATCGACATCGGCCGGATGGGCCGGTTCGTCCTGGAATGTGTTGAGGCGGTGAAGGCGCGGTTCCCGCACGTTCGGGCGCTGTTTTACGGCCATGCCGGTGACGGCAACCTGCACATTGCGCTGGACATGCCCGAACCGGGCAACGACCATCTGAGTCACGAGCTGGAAACCATCATCTACACCAAGGTCCAGCAGATGGGCGGATCGATATCGGCCGAACACGGGATCGGCACGCTGAAGCGCGACTACCTGCGCTATTCGCGAAGCCCGGAGGAGATCGAGGTGATGCGCAGGATCAAGATCGCGCTTGACCCGCAATGCCTGCTAAACCCGGGCAAGGTTGTCTGAAGGGCGCGGCTATGGGTGAGGCAGCGATGCGCAAGACTGTGGGCGAGGCCCTGATCGATCTGCTCGAACAACGCGGCGTCGACACGGTGTTCGGCATACCCGGCGTTCACACGGCCGAGCTGTACCGCGGCCTGGCGGCGTCAAGGATACGCCACGTCACCCCCCGCCACGAATTGGGCGCTGGCTTCATGGCCGATGGTTATGCGCGCGCCAGCGGTAAGCCCGGGGTGTGCCTGCTGATCACAGGACCAGGGGTCGCAAACGCAATCACGGCCATGGCGCAGGCGCGGGCGGATTCGGTGCCGATACTGGTGATTTCCGGCGTCAATCCGGTCGCGACGAAGGGGCTGGAGCGCGGCCTGCTCCACGAATTGCCGGACCAGTCAGCGACCATTGCAAGCGTGGCCCTGCTTTCGCAAACGCTGGACGATGGACGCAATCTGGCGCCGGTGTTGGACCGCGCCTTTGCCGCGATGCTGCAAGGGCGGCCCGGCCCGGTCCACATCGAGATCCCGCTGGACGTGATGGAGCAGGAAATTGACATCCCGTCGCTTCCCCCGCCTGTCCCAGCCCGCCCGGAGCTGCCAACGCAGGCTCTGGACGAGGCAGCGCAGCTCTGCCGCGCCGCCCGCGCACCGGTGCTGATCCTGGGCGGCGGGGCGGTTGGCGCTAACGCGGCGGCCGACGATCTGGCCAGAAAGCTGGATGCGCCTGTTGTCACAACCGTCAACGGCCGCGGTCTGCTGGCCGGTGATCCGCTCGAAGTACCCGCCAGCCCCAGCCTGCCCGCAATTCGCGAGCTTCTGGCGCAGGCGGACCTGGTCGTCGCGGCAGGCACGCAGTTTGGCCAGACCGACTATGACATGTACGTCGACGGGGAATTCCCGCATCTGAAACGGTTGATCCGCATCGAGATCGATCCGACACTGGCCGCCGCGGGACCGCAAGCCGCAACGACGCTGCTGGGTGATGCCGGGCAGGCGATGGCGGCCCTGGCCTCGCGGCTGGATCGCCAGTCCAACTGCGGCGTGGCCCGCGCGGCGGCGGCGCGGAACGCGGTCCTTGACGGGCTGTCGAACAAACTACGCACAGAAGTCGGAGTTCTCGACACGATCCAGCAAACCCTTCCCGGTTGCCTTGTCGTCGGGGATTCGACCCAGTTGGTCTATGCCGGGAACCTCTATTGCCACGCCAACCAGCCGCGCGGCTGGTTCAATTCGGCGACCGGTTTCGGCTCGCTGGGTTATGGCGCACCCGCAGCGGTGGGTGCGCAACTGGCGCGGCCCGATTGCCCGGTCGTCTGCCTGACCGGCGACGGCGGGTTCCAGTTCTGCCTGTCGGAACTTGGCACCGCAAAGGACGAGGCGGCACCGGTCATCTTCCTGGTGTGGAACAACCACGGCTACCAGGAAATCGAGAACTACATGCAGGATCGCGGCATCGCCCCGATCGGGGTGCGACCTTCGGCTCCTGACTTCTACATGGTCGCCAAGGCGTATGGCATCGAGGCGGAGAAGCTGGACGGGGTAAACGACCTGGACGCAGCATTGCTGCGTGCGCGTGAGGTTAGACGCCCCTACCTGATCGAGATTTTGATCGACTGAAGTTGTCAGGTTGTCATGTCTGTCGCGCTTGTCTCATTGAACTGATGCGGTGAATACCCCTTTGTCCGGCCGGTCTTCACTGGCTTGCCGTTTTATTGAACCTCGGCGTCGCGGGGCAGAATGGCCCCCGGCGTCATGATTACCCTGGCCGCCAGTTCGTGCCCCATGCGCGCGGCGATCCTGGGATGCGCACCGGCGATCCGCGCGGATATGTACGCCCCGTTGAAACTGTCGCCCGCGCCGGTCGTATCCCTCGGAACGACTTTCGCGGGCGGCATCACCCAATCGTGGCCCGCGACATAAGCGCCCTGCGCCCCTTGCTTGACCACCACCTCCTCGGCACCCAGATCGAGCCAGCGTTGCGCAGTTTGCTCGGCTTTGGCATCGCCATGGAGCAGCGCCTCGTCTTCAAATGTCGGCAGCGCCATCGACACGAACGGACTGATCAGGCCAATCGCCTCACGCGCATGCTCGGCTGACTGCCAGCCGCTCTGACGGTAATTCGTATCGAAAGCGACCACCTTTCCAGCCGACCGCATGGCGGCCGCCAGATCGCGAAGCCGCACAAGATCGGCCATGCCGAACAGGGAAAGGGTGATGCCAGAAAGGTACAGCATGTCTGCGTCGAGGGCGCGTTCAAGCAGGCGATCGACCCCGGCAATGGTGAAAAACTGCCGCGCCACACTGTTCGCGCGCCAATAGGTGAAGGAACGCTCTCCAACCTCATCAACCGAAATCGCATACATTCCCGGGGCGCCGGGCGCGCGCAGGATCATGCTTGTGTCGATCCCCTCTCCCTGGATCTTGGAAAGGATCAAATCCGAAATCGGATCAAGCCCAAGACTGGTTGCGTAGGTGACTTCCAGACCATGCCGGGCAAGATAGACCGCCGTATTGAACGTATCCCCGGCGACGCTCACCGTGCAGGTGTCGGTCTGAAATCCGGACAGCTCCAGCATCGCCTCGCCGAAAACGACGATCTTTCGACGATGGTTCGCCCGACCGGAGGACGGAGGAGACGGCATATCACTCATAACCCGGACCTCGGAATCCCGTCGCCCGGCTTCGGTTGAGGTTCGGGAACTTCTGTAAATCCGGCTTCTTTTACGTCCCGGATCACCAGGGCCTTCATGCGCATCACTTTCCTTGCGGCAACTGCCGATTCATAAATTCTGGCCCATCTCATGTTTAAGAAAATGTATTTTGTCTATAAAAATAACAACACCATTGCGATGCCAGTGGTCTATCGCACTGCGTTTTGAGCAAGTTAGGTGTTTAGTCCGGCATGTGACGGTGCGGATTTGGTGTGAAGAATCTGTCCCATAGCCCCCTCTGCGAAGGCGAGGACAAATTTACACCATCACATGCCGGGGCCAAACGCCTTGGGTCAGGCCTAGTTGGTCGCGACCGGCAGATAGACCGCGCTCGCCTCGGCCCCGCCCCACCGAACAGTCTGTGCGGCCTTGCGGTAATCCCCCGCCTCGGCATTCATGATCGAGGGAACCCAAGTTTGCGGATTGCGGTCGTAGAGCGGGAACAGGCTCGACTGGACCTGAACCATGATCCGGTGGCCCGGCAGAAATACGTGATTCACGTTGGGCAGCGACCAGCCGAAGCTGTAGGTCTTGCCCGGCTCCAGTGGCGCAGGCGTGGAAAAACCGTGGACGTAGCGCCCGCGGAAAATCTCGATACCCACGCCAAGTTCAAATCCGGCCATGGTCGGATTGGCGCTGTTCTCTTCCGGATAGACGTCAATCAGTTTGACCACCCAGTCGCTGTCCTGCCCGGTGGTCGCCGCGTGCAGATCAACGCGCGGCGCGCCCTTGATATGGACCGGCTTGTCGAGCACTCCGGTCGAATAAGTCAGCACATCGGTACGCCCATCGGCAAAGCGCTGGTCCTGCACCAGCCACTGCCGCCACTGGTCGCCGTCCATGTGGACCGGGCGCGGAATGAACGGCACCGGCTTGGCCGGATCGGAGACATAGTCATCGGCGCCGCCCGCAGCCGGTTTTGTCCAGCTCAGCGTTCCGTTGCCGGCCAGGTACAGGGGCGTTTCGGTTCCGGCCGGCCATTTGGTATCGGTTTCCCATCTGTCGGTGCCAGTGGCGTAGGTCACCGCGGCAGGCATGGCCTTGCAAGGCGCCGGGTTGGTCTTGAGCCGACAATCGAGGAACGGCTTGATCCAGTTGAGACGGAACTGCGACGCAGTGTCGCCCTCGAACTTGAGCGGCCCCAGGCTATAGCCTTCGTAGTTCGCACCGGAATGGCGCCACGGCCCGATCCCAAGAGTGATCGGCGCATCGGGCTGGGCGGCCTTGATCGCCTGGAATACATGCGGGGCGCCATAACTGTCTTCCTGGTCCCACTGGCCAAGCATGACGAGTGTGGGCACGGTCAATTTGCGGCTGGCGAGCAGCTTGTCCACCGCCTGGCCCTGCCAGTAGCCGTCATAGGCAGGGTGTTCGACGATCTTGCGCACTGCCGGTAACTGATCGATCCCCCACTTGCGCGCATAGGCCCCTGCCGATCCACCGTTGAGGTAGGCAGTGTATTCGTCGCCGGTGCCCTTGGGCACTTCGCCTCCGCCTTTCTCGACCGTCTGGCCCAGATCGTAGTCGAAGCCAAAGGTGCGGAAGGCCCCATTGTGAAACCAGTCATCGCCCATCCAGCCGTCGACCATTGGCGACTGGGGCACGGCCGCCTTCAATGCCGGGTGCGGATCAATCAGCGCCATCAGCGAGGTGAAACCGAGATAGCTGGAACCGATGATCCCAACCTTGCCGTTCGATTCCGGCACGTTCTTCACCAGCCAGTCGATCGTGTCATAGGCGTCGGTGGCGTGATCAACCCTGGTCGTGTTGAGCGGGCCGCGCAGGGGCCGGGTCATCACATAGTCGCCCTCCGACTTATGCAATCCGCGCACATCCTGATAAACGCGGATATAGCCATCATTGACGAACGGTGCGTCCATGACGGGCAGAATCTCCTCGATCTTCTGGCTGCGGTTGCGCGATGTATGGCCCGTGGCATCGTATGGACTGCGGCTGAGCAGCATCGGCCCGCCGGTAGTGCCCTTGCGAAAGACGATCACCGTGAAAAGCTTCTTGCCGTCGCGCATCGGCACCATCACCTCGCGGCGCACGTAGTCTGCTTCGGGCCGGACCCAATCGTAGCTCTTCACCTTGTCGTTCGTCATCGAATCGAGCGGGGCGGCATTTTGTGCCTTCAACGGCGCCGCAAGAACGATGACGGACAAGGCAAGGCTGGCAAGCAAGCGGCGGCGCATCAGGATCTCCCACGAAATGAATGCTGCGCAGGCTAGCAGCTTTATTACACTTGAGAAGGGCGACGGTCCGGTTAGTCTCTGCGAGACAGGAGAATCCCCATGCACGCAATCCAGGCATTCATCGAGAAGACCGGCGGCCCCGAGGTGATCCAATGGCGCGAAGTCGAACTGCCCGCTCCCGGCCCTGGCGAAGTGCAGATGCGGCAGGAAGCCGTGGGGCTGAACTTCATCGACACCTATTTCCGCACCGGGCTCTACCCCGCCCCGCTGCCGAGTGGCCTGGGCATGGAAGCGGCTGGCGTAATCGAGACGGTCGGCGAAGGGGTGAACCAGTTCAAGCCCGGGGACCGCGTTGCCTATACCGGCCTGCCCGGCGCCTACGCCTCGGCGCGCAATGTCATGGCGGCGGCGCTGTTCGCGCTACCCGACGCGATTGACACGCGCACCGCCGCCGCGGCCCTCCTCAAGGGTGCGACCGCTGAAAGCCTGGCCGAACGCTGCGCCCCCGTCGCAGCAGGCGGTTGGGCCATGGTTCCAGCGGCTGCGGGGGGCGTAGGCCGATTGATGGTGCAATGGCTCAAGGCGCGCGGCGTGAAGGTCATCGGCACCGTTGGTGACGAAGGAAAGATGGAGGTGGCAAAGCAGGACGGCGCCGACCTGGTCTTTCTCTCCCATGCGGAAGATCTCGCCGATCAGGTCCGGGCCGCCACTGGCGGAGAAGGTGTGGCGGTGTGCTACGACGGGGTTGGTGCGGCAACCTGGGAAAGCTCGCTCAAATCGATGGCGCGTCGCGGCACGCTTGTCAGTTTCGGCAACGCCAGCGGTCCGGTGACAGGGGTGAATCTCGGCGTTCTGGCCAGCCACGGTTCGCTTTATGTGACCCGCCCAACCATGTTTGACTATTATCGCGATCCTGCCGAGCGCGCGGCGGGAAGCGCCAAGCTTTGGGAGATGATCGCGAGCGGCAAGGTCAAGGTCAGCATCGGACAGACCTATGCACTCAAGGATGCTGCCCAGGCACATCGTGATCTGGAGGCACGCAGGACAACGGGATCAACATTGCTGCTACCATGAACGTCTTGCCGGTGATCGAGCTGATCGGCCTTCCCAGCGATGTCAACTCGTCGTTCGAACGAGGTCCGGCCGAGGCGCCGTCGGCTATCCGGTCCGCACTGTGGTCCGATCGCGGCAACCTTGCCTGCGAAGATGGGCAGGAAGCGGGAATAGATTTCGAGCTGCGTGACCGGGGCGATCTGCCGCTGCGCGAAACCGCCGACGATGACGCGATGACAACCGCTGCGGTAGAGGCAAGCATCGCCGATGGTGCGATCCCGCTGGCGTTGGGCGGCGATCACGCCATGACTTGCCCCGTGGTCCGCGGCGTCCATGCCGCACACGGGCCGGTGGCGATCCTGCACTTCGACGCCCACCCCGATCTCTATGACGATTTCGCAGGCAATCCCCGCAGCCACGCCTCTCCGTTTGCGCGGATCATGGAAGCCGGGCTGGCGCGGCAGCTGGTCCAGGTCGGGATCCGCACCCTCACCGCACATTGCCGTGCCCAGGCAAAGCGCTTTGGGGTAGAGATCATATCAATGGCAGACTTTGCCCCGGCGGTGGTGCCGGTGCTGGATGGCCCGCTGTATATCAGCATCGATCTCGACGGGATCGACCCCGCCGAAGCGCCGGGCGTTTCTCATCCCGAACCGGGCGGGCTGACCGTGCGCGAGGTGCTTGCGGTGCTGCGCCGTCAGACTGCACCGATCGTCGGCGCTGACATTGTCGAACTCAACCCGCGTCTCGACCAGAATGGACGCACCGCGATACTGGCCGCCAAGCTGGTGCGCGAACTGGCATCGCTGATGGCGCGCAACAAACCCGCATGAAAAAGGGGGCGGGTTGACCCGCCCCCTCTCTCTCTCTTGCCGAACCGGATTGCCCGGCGCGGGGATCACATCTTGTACGACACGCGCAGGTAGCCGAAGCGACCCGGAACGTCGTAAGTGGTGGGATCGTAGTTGTTCAGGCTGCAGCTGAAGCAGGCTGGCGGATTGACGTTGAATGCATTGTTCATGCCGGCCGTCAGCGTCAAACGCCCGTTCAGGAACCCAGGGTTCAACTGGATCTGGAAATCGGTGTAGAACCGGGAATCCAGCCGCTTGGTGGTGTCCTGGATTTCGGACACGGCGCCGATATAACGCCCTGTCACCGCCAACTTGAGCATGCCCATGGCCCAGTCGACCGTGCCCGAGCCCTTGAACTTGGGATAGGCCTGATCCGGGCTGCCGCGCTCGTAGCCCTTGTAGCTGGTGATAGTGGTGCCGTTGGTGGAGGGAACCCCCTCGTCGTACTGGAACAGCAGGCTCGACGACAGCGTCAGGCCGAATTCACCCATCGATGACTTCGTGGAGCGAAGATTCAGGGTGGTGTCCAGTCCGCGGGTACGGATCGTGCCGGTGTTGAGCAGTACGCCGTTGATCGACGAGATGAAGCCCGACGGTGTGCGGACAACCGCCGCGCAGCTCAGCGGATCGCCGGTCAGCGCACAACGGTTCAGCAGCACGTCGGCGCCGATCGAGGCGATCGCACCCTTGAGCTTGATGTCATAGTAGTCGACCGTCAAACTCAGGCCGCCCAGTGAACCGCCATGCGCCCAAGCCGGGCTGTAAACGCCGCCGAACAGGATCGTCCGCGCCGTTTCCGGCTTCAACGCGGGGTTGCCGCCGGTAAGCACCGGAAGCTGTCCGCCTTGCGGTTCCTGGTAGCTGCCGTTGGCCGGGACGCCGTTGGCCGTGCAATTGGTCCGCACCGTCGCCGAACTCTGGTAAAGCGAGCCGGCAACGTTGGTGCAGGGATCGGACAGTGGCTGATCGAAACGCGACTGCGCGCCGTAGAGTTCGCCGATCGACGGAGCCCGGAAGCTCTGCGCATAGGAACCGCGCAGCAGCAGATCCGAAACCGGCTTCCACTGCAATCCGCCGGTCAGCGAGGTGTTGCCGCCGAAAGTCGAATACTTCGAATAGCGCGCCGCGCCGCTCACCTCGAGCGACTGGAAGAACGGAGCATTCTTCAACAACGGAACCCGGACTTCGCCGTAGAATTCGTCGACCTTGAAGCCACCGCTGGCCGCCTGTGCCGGAATGTCCGCCCCCAGGCCCGCCTGGATGATCGGGTCGGGCGTGAACGAACCGAACTGGTAGCGATGTTCGAAGCCCAGCGCGAGGCCGACGGTCCCGGCGGGAAGGTCGAACAGCCCACCGGAAAGGTTGACTTCCAGATCGCTCATTCTCTGCGACGAGCGGTCATGCTCGTCGAAGCCCACCCACGACAGCATCGCAGGAGTGACCGACCCGACGCCGCCGAAAAGGTTGAACGGCACGCAGCCGCCGGTGCACAGCGAAACCGGACCCAGCGCCTGCTGCAACTTGGCCGCGTTGACGTTGCCGGTGAACAGCTGCTTGGCGTCGTTGGTGCCGAACACGGCGTTGGCGTCCCAGTACCAGTTGTGGCCGAGCAGTTGGAACTTGCCGTCGAGCGTACCGGTCACGCTGAATGTATCGACATCCTGGGTATAGGTACGCTGCCCCGCCTCGACCAGGCGGCGGGCGATGAAGCTGTAGTTGGCAGCACCGCCATTGGCTCCCGAATTCAGCGTCACCCCGAACGGATTGTAGGGATTGGTGACGTCGATCGAGATCGTGTCGAGCAGATTGCCGTTGCCGGCATCAGGACCGACGAACAGCGGGAGGAAGGCCGCCTGGTTCTGCGAATGGCGATGGTTGTAAACCATCTTCAGCGAGACGTTCAGTGCTTCGCTGATCTCGGCCCGGGCATTGAAGAACCCGCCATAGCGCTGGCTGGGGGTTTCGAAGTAGTTGAACGGGGCGAAATTGAAGCGGTCGGCCGAGGTGAATTGCTTGAAGTCACCGGTGGCGAGCGTCGGATCATAGACCGCTGTACGCCCAATCACAGGCGCGCGCAGAGTCATGTTCTGGCCCAGCACAATGAAGCGTCCGAGCGGCGTCGCGCTCGAGCAGCCGCCGATCGGGTCCGAACACGAGGTCTGGCCGGGGTTGGGGAACTGCGAGATCGCACGATCGCGCGCGCTGACCGATCCCTGGCCAACATAGCTGGCACCGAACACGACATGGACACGATCCGATCCCGTGCCGTAGCTGAGCTGGTAGCTGCCGGTGCGGCCATCGCCCTTGCCCAGGAATTCGCCGATCTGTGCCGAAGC
>JAGWUU010000092.1 GCA_028868335.1 Sphingomonadales bacterium
CCGCGCGCGGCTGGCTGTCGGACAAGCTGGCCGATGCCAACTGGCTGGTCAAAGCGCTCGACCAGCGGGCAAAAACGATCCTCAAGGTGGCAAGCGAGCTGGTCAAGCAGCAGGACGGCTTCTTTCGCCACGGCGTCTCGCAACTGCGCCCGTTGACCCTGCGCGCGGTGGCGGAGGCGATCGAGATGCACGAATCCACCGTCAGTCGCGTCACCAGCAACAAGTACCTCCACTGCGAGCGCGGCACGTTTGAACTGAAATACTTCTTCACCTCGGGCGTCGGCTCGACCGAAGGCGAGGGCGGCGCATCAGCCGAGGCGGTCAAGGCCGCGATCAAGCAACTGATCGACGCCGAGGATCCCAAGGCGATCCTCTCCGACGATACGCTGGTGGATCTGCTCAAGGGCAAGGGCTTCGAACTCGCCCGGCGAACCGTCGCCAAGTACCGCGAGGCGATCGGGCTGGGTAGTTCAGTGCAACGGCGACGGCAAAAGGCGCTGGCGGCGGTGCGCTAGACCCTGCCCCCTACTTCGCGCCCGGATTCATCCCGCTCGTCAGCCAGCCAGTCACCCCTTCGAGCGCCGGGGCCTGGAACCCGGCCTGCAACGGCGAGACCGTAATGTCCTTGCGGTTGACCACCGATTCGTCATCAGCCTGATCGGCAGTAGGCGGCGCGGTGTTGAGTGCGATGCTGACGCCCGGGCCACTGGGCAGCGGCATGTCGTGCTCCTTCGCCATCTTGAGCATCATCGGGCTGGCCGAGGCAGCGACATTGGCAGCATAGCCGAAGGCATAGGCGTTATAGGTACCAACGCGGGTCGATTTCCAGGTGGCGCCTTCAAGCGTGTTGGGGAAATTGACGTTGAGCACCAGCCCGGCGGGCAGCACCGGCCCGCTCCCCGCCAGGGACAGCAGGTGATCGAGGAACTTGACTGACAGGGCAGCGATCTTGGCCGATTCGGGATTCGCCAGGGTCTTGTCGTCGGCCGACGCGGCGCTGCCGCTGAGAGCGATCGCGGGAATGCCTCGCAGCGCCGCGCTCTCGGCGACGTTGACGGTGCCCGAGTTGACTATGATCGAGCCGAGGTTCTGCCCCTCGTTCGGCCCGGACATGACAATGTCGGGCGCGCGGCCCCAGCGCTTCTGGGCAGCGACATCGACGCCATAGAGCAGCGACATGACCGGGGTGCCAAGGACATAGTAGAAATCGTTGCCGTTGATCCCCTTGCGCGTAATTGGCCCGGCGATCGGCGCGCCGATCTGTGCGGCATCGCTGCGGCAGGGCGCGGTCAGCCTGGACTGCGGCGTCGACAGGTTGATCGCCGATCCTACCCCGCTCTGGTTTTCGCAGGGGACCGAGACGATCACGTCATGGCCAGCCGCCTTCAGCGCATTGTAGAGCGCGACGATGTTGCTCGACAGTCCATCATCGTTGCTGAGGACGATATTCTTGGCGCTGGCCGCAGCCGGCAACACGAACAGGCTACCGACGATGATCGCGGTATGAACAACGCGCATGAATCCTCCAGTTACTTTACGGTACGCGCCTGGAATAGAGCGGCATAGTGCGGCGCGGCCTGCGGGCAGACGTTTCAACGCATTGATTTGTGATCAGTTCCGCGCGGATGCAAGTTATTTCCCCAACGCCTGCGGGACAGGCGACCGCCCCTCACGCCTCCAGCTCGATGTCCCAATAGAGCCAGTCGCGCCAGGTTTCGTGGAGGTACCCCGGCGGGAAGCCGCGACCGCGTTCCTGCAATTGCCAGTTGGTCGGGCGGATCGGGGGGACCAGCAGCGGCATGTGCGCCTGTTGCGGGGTGCGTCCGCCTTTCCTGAGGTTGCAGGGCGCGCAGGCGGTGGCGACGTTTTCCCAGCTTGTGCGCCCGCCGAGGCGGCGCGGGATGACATGATCGAAGGTCAGGTTGTGCGGGCTGCCGCAATACTGGCAGGCGAACCGGTCGCGCAGGAACAGGTTGAAGCGGGTGAAGGCGGGAAACTCGGATGGCTTCACGTACTGGCGCAGCGCGATCACGCTGGGGATCGGCATGGCCCAACTGGGGCTGTGCACTTCGCGCACGTAGCTGGCGACGATGTCGACACGCTCAAGGAATACCGCCTTGATCGCGGTCTGCCACGGCCACAGGCTGAGCGGGTAATAGCTGAGCGGGGTATAGTCGGCGTTGAGGACCAGGGCCGGGCAATCATTCAGGTGCCGAGAGGGATCGCCCTCTGCGCTGCGGAACCGGGCCGCGCGCTCGATCAGCTCCGACTTGAGCATGGCCCCTGGTAGCTGGCCGACATGACGGTTGTGCTACAACGCATGGATGCAGTGAACAGGAGCAGACTCTCCGCGTCAAGACTTGCCTCACGGCGCAATCCACAGGACAAGCGCGGGTGTGACTTGCCGGACACGTTTCGCCCCCAGCCCCAATGGCCCGCTGCACCTTGGCCACGCCTATGCGGCGGTGGTCGCGCACGACGTGGCGCGGGCGCGCGGCGGGAAGTTTCTGCTGCGGATCGAGGACGTCGACGCGGCGCGCAGCCGCGCCGATCTGGTGCCCGAGATTCTTGCCGATCTCACTTGGCTGGGGCTTGAATGGGACGGGGTAGCGGCGCTCCAGTCGCAGCGGATCGCCAGCTATGCCGCGGCGGGAGAGCGGCTGAAGCAGATGGGTCTGCTCTATCCCTGCCGCTGCACCCGCGCCGAGATACTGGCTGCGGCGCGCAAGGCGGGGGCGGACGGGCCGCTCTATCCCGGCACCTGCCGCGGGCGGGGGGTCGATCCGGCGGAAGTACCGGGCGGCGCGGCGTGGCGGCTCGACATGGCGCGTGCGGTCGAACTGGCGGGGCCGCTGGAATGGGAGGACGAACTGGCGGGATGGCAACACGCCCGGCCCGCGCTGTTCGGCGACGTGGTGCTGCTGCGCAAGGAGGCCCCGGCGAGCTATCATCTCGCCGCGACGCTCGACGATGCCGCCGACGGGGTAACCCTCGTCACGCGTGGACGCGACCTGTTCGCGGCAAGCCACGTCCACCGTCTGCTTCAGGCGCTGCTCGGCCTGCCGGTGCCGGTCTGGCATCACCATGACCTGCTGGTCGAAGCCGACGGGCGCAAGCTCGCCAAGCGGCGCGGTTCGCCCTCGCTGGCCGATCTTCGCCGTGGCGGAGAGGACGGGCGGGCGCTGGCTGACGCCCTGCGCGCCCACCGCTTCCCCGCTGGCATTTCGCTGGGGGCGGGCGTAGAGGGAGGCGCATGACGATATTCCTCAGCCTTGTCCTCATCGCGCTGATGGCCGGCGTGATCTACAGCCTGGTCCGCGGCATCGCCGCTTTCCTGCAATCGACCCGTGAGGATCTGAACCGTCCCGAGGACAGCGGGCCAAGCCCGATGCAACTGCGCCAGAACAAGATGATGATGCAGCGCATCCTGTTCCAGGGGGCGGCGATTCTGGTCGTGGCGATCCTGCTGTTCGCCGCGCGCTGATCCCGGCTGGCGAGTGGTCAAGCTCAACAAGATCTATACCCGCACGGGTGATGACGGCACGTCTGGACTGGTCGACGGGTCGCGCCGGGCCAAGCACGATGCGCGGTTCGAAGCGATCGGCGCGGTGGATGAGGCGAACAGCGCGCTTGGTGTAGCGGTGGTCGCTCTAGGTGCGGTTCACGCGCGTTTCGATCTCGTTCGAATCCAGAACGACCTGTTCGATCTGGGAGCCGATCTGGCGACCCCGGGGAGTGACTTCGCACCGTCTGAAATGGTGTTGCGGATCGTGCCGCAACAGATTGATTGGATTGAGAAAAGCATCGACGCGCTGAACGCGGGCGTGCCTGCGTTGACCAGCTTCATCCTGCCGGGCGGGAGCGAGGGCGCGGCGCGGGTCCATGTCGCCCGCGCGGCAGTGCGCCGGGCAGAGCGGACAATGGCGGCGCTGGCGGCGCAGGAACCGGTCAATCCCGCGGCCCTGGCCTATGTAAACCGGCTGTCTGATTACCTCTTCGTCCTCGCCCGCGCGCTCAATGCCGGGGCGGATGGCGACGTGCTGTGGGTGCCCGGCCAAAACCGCTAGCCAGCGCCGGAATTCGCCGCTAACCAGCCGCCTTTGCTGCACATGCGAAGGAACGGAGCGATGCGGACTGTCGGGATCATCGGGGCTGGACAGATGGGTTCGGGCATTGCCCAGACCGTGGCCCAGAACGGCATCCGCGTACTGCTCTGTGACGTCGATATCGCCTTGGCGGAAAAGGCGAAAGCTGGGATCGACAAGGGCCTTGCCCGCATGGTCGTCCGCGAGAAAATCGCCCCGGCAGAGGCTGAAGCGGCGCTCGCTCGGATCGTGCCGATCGCGGACTACGCGCCGATGGTCGAAGCCGACATGATCATCGAAGCGGCAACCGAACGCGAGGAAATCAAACGGAAAATCTTCGAGGCCGCAGGCAAGGTCCTGCGTGACGATGCCATCATGGCCTCGAACACCAGCTCGATCCCGATCACCCGCATGGCGACCTCCTCGCCCGATCCCAAGCGCTTCATCGGATTGCATTTTTTCAACCCGGTGCCGGTTATGGCGCTGATCGAGGTGATCCCCGGCCTCGCCACCAGCGCCGACACCGTCGCCCGCACCCGCGCCTTTGCCGAAAGCCTTGGCAAGCAGGTGGTCCAGGCCGAGGATGAGCCCGGCTTCGTGGTCAACCGCATCCTCCTGCCGATGATCAACGAGGCGGTGTTCGTTCTCGGTCAGGGCACGGCCACCATCGCCGACATCGACAAGGGTTGCAGGCTGGGCCTCAATCACCCGATGGGGCCGCTGGAACTGGCGGATTTCGTGGGGCTGGACACCTGCCTCGACATTGTGCGCGTGCTCTACAACACCACCGGCGACAGCAAGTACCGCCCTGCGCCATTGCTGGTGAAATATGTCGAAGCCGGATGGCTCGGTCGCAAGACCGGGCGGGGCTTCTACGACTACACGGGCGAGGCGCCTGTTCCGACGCGGTAAATCCCGCTTTCAAGCCCGCTGACTATTGGCTAGGCGGCTGCGATGCGGATTTACCACTATATCCAGCGTATCGCCGCAATGTGCGGTGTGCATGTGGAAAAACTGTACAGGCGGCCCTCGGAAACGGTGATGGGGCTGGTCGGCCGTCCGGTTGATCTCATCCTCGATGTCGGCGCCAATGTCGGCCAGTTCGCGCAGGAAATGCGAGGCAAATTTCCGCGCGCCCATATCATCAGCTTTGAACCCCTGCCCGAGCCCTTCGCCGCGCTGGATGCCTGGGCGAAGGCTGACGGCAACGCTACGGCGGTCAACATTGGGCTTGGCGAGCGTGACGGGACAATGCCGTTTCATCGGCACGTCGATCATTCCGCAAGTTCGTCGATGTTGACCACGCATGCCACTGGCGCTGCTCTCTTTCCGCAAATGCAGCGCAGCGAACTTGTGGAAGTTTCCGTTCGACGCCTTGATGACATTCTGGCCGGGATGGGTTGCAAAATTGACCACAACACGCTGCTCAAGCTTGATGTCCAGGGGTTTCGAGGAAAAGGTCTTGCTCGGCGCCGAGGCGACACTGCGCCAGGTCGGCGCGTTGATCGCGGAGGTCAACATTGATGCCATGTTCGACGGGCAGGCGGAATTCCTGGGCCTGTGCCAACTCGCCTATGCCGGCGGGCTGCGCTACGCTGGAAACTATGCGCAACACCCGGCGAAGGATGGCCACGTGGTATTCCTAGACGCCATGTTCGTCCGGTGAGCCGCCAGAGGGTCGCCAGAAACGCGGTCTTCGCGGTTGCGCAGGTCATCCTCTCGGCCGCCGCCCTGCTTTTGACCTATTGGTTGATGATGCGCAGCCTCACGGTCGAGGAGATCGGGCTGTGGTCGCTGGTGGTTGGCAGCACGCTTGTCGCCAGACTTTCGGAGATGGGCCTTGGCGCCGGCGTGCTGCGGTTCGTGGCGGGGGATATGGCGAGCGGCCGCCCGGATCGCGCCGCGCAGACGATCGGCATGGCTGCGGTTGCGGTGTTGATACTCGTCTCGCTGCTTGCCGTGCTGGTTCAACCGGTTCTGTCGAACTACCTACACCGGCTGACTCCCGCCAGACTGCACTACGCCGTTGATGCCCTGCTGCCTGCTGCATTGGCAGGCGTGGCCCTTGGCGCGGTGGGCAACGTGTTCATGGCGGCGATCGACGGTGCGCAACGGATGGATGTGCGGGCGATGATCCAGGTGGGCGGGAGCCTGGTCCAGCTTGCCGCGACATGGTTTATCCTGCCCCGCTTCGGGGTATCCGGTCTGGGGCAAGTGCAGGTTGCGCAATCCGCGCTTCTGCTGGTCGCGGGGGTGGTGGCTACGCTGCGTCTGCTCCGGCAACCGCTGCGCGCATACGCCGGATTTGACCGGACGCGCTTTCGCGAACTGGCCTTTTACGGCGGCGGGCTCCAGATCTCGGCGATCGCCCAGTTGTTGTTCGATCCATTGCTCAAGGTTCTGCTGACAACCTTTTCGGGCCTGACCCTGACCGGCTATTATGACATGGCAAACCGCATCGTCATTCAGGCGCGATCGTTCATTGTCGCGGCCTATGGCGCCCTGGTTCCGCATATTGCGGCGCGCACCGCGGACAAGGCGATCAACCCGGAACTGGTGCGCGGCATCTATCGTGAGTCGATGACGCTGCTGCTGTTCGTGCTGCTTCCCTATTTTGCCGTGGTCGGAGCAAGCCTGCCGTTGGCGCTCGTGGTATGGAAGGGCGGTTATGACCCGGTGTTCGTGCAGGTCGCCCTGGTTCAGTTCGTGGCATGGTGGCTCAACCTGCTCTCCCTCCCGGCCTATATGCTCTACGTTGGTATGGGCAAGTTGCGCTGGACGATCCTTTCGCATGCCATCACCGCAGCAATCATGGTGATTGCGGGCGAGGCGGGAGGAGCCTGGTGCGGCGGTGTTGGCGTGCTGCTGGCCGGGGCGATGGCGCTTGTTCTGGGCAGCATTGCCGTGATGATCGCCTTCATGAAGGAATTCGGCCTCAGGATTGCTGACATTGCGACGCCAGCGGCGTTGCGCGGCTTTTGCCTCGTCCTCGTCGCCGTGGCGGCGAGCGCGGTCGTCAGCCGGATGCCGGAACGGTCCGACTGGGCGGTTCTGCTGGCCTTGCCATTGGGCGTTGGCGCTTTGGCCCTTGCGCTGATCTGGAAGGATCCGGCTCGAATACTGGTTCGCGATCAGGTTCGCGCGATTATCAGGTTTTGATCCCAGGCCAAGGCCAACCCGCGGCGTTCGCGTGTCAGGGCTTTGGCAACTTCGCGATCACTTGGCGGGCGCCATCGCGTATCCATTTTGACGGGGATTTTGTCGGCACGCCGCACAATGCCTTGGCCTTCTCGAGAAATTGTCCGGGAGGCAACGTGACGGGGAAGTCGTTCCTGGCAAGCCAGTGGAACAGGTCGGCAAGGCCATAGCGCTTTTCCGCAGGCAAGTGCCAAATCGGCAAATTCTCGTCGCCTGGCTGCACCGTATTGTGGCGAGGGCTCGTCCAGATGCGCTTGATCAGGCCCTCGGCCGTCGCGACGTCATTGCCGAGGAGTGCAAAGGCGATCGAATAGACATGTTCTTCCGTCGTGATGCCAGAACCAGGCCCTTGTCCGTAGGCTGCCTGGTCCAGGATGGCGCGGAACAGTTTGCTGTGTCGCTTCCATGCCCCAACCGCCGTGGCGAAGAGTTCGCCTCCGAAATGGACAAGCGGTTGGAACGGTTTGCCGACAAGGCCGCCTGCACAGACGGCCATTTCACGCGGCGTCATGCCGTTGACCACTTCATCGGGTGCAGTTTCTACCGGGTAGCCAACGAATTCCGCCCGATCGAGCATGGCAAAGAGGCGATCGAGCGGTTGGGTAACAAGCACGTCGCTGTCGACAAGAGCCAGTCGCAGGCTGTCTGGCTCACCCTCCAATGATGTCATAATGTCATGGAAATAGAGTGCATTGCCCCACGATGTCGTACGGTCGGCGGACAGGCGGGTGGTCAGGGGCACACGGCGCAGCTCAACGCCGTAGCGTGCCAGAACCCGGGTGATCTGGACACCGTCGATTGTCGGCGGTTCATCGTTGCAGAACAGCGCCAATCGCTGGTGCGGGTCGGCAAGGCGAGCGCTGGCGAAAAAGGCGACGACGCAGCGCCAGTAAACCGCCTGCACCTTTGAATTTGCGGAATTGCCACCGGCGGAGGGGAAGGTCGTGCCTTGTCCCTGCCGGTCGATGACCAGTCCGGTGGCAAGTATGGTGGGAGGCGTATCCATTGGTGTCCACCAAGCCCAATTCCGTTGCGATCACAACCACCAAGCGCGGATGATCGCTACCCAAAGCAAGTTTGACACCAGCGAACGGAAGCCAAATTGTACGGCACGCTTTCCTACATAAAACCATATAGGTTAATTGGCGATGGTTTCTGATTCCAAAGGAGTTGAAATGCCCAATTCACAAATCCTATCCCCCGCCGGTTTCGTACCGAGCAGAGCTGTCGCCTTCGCCAACGTCGATGGCTCCGCGATGGTGGTCAGCGCGTCCAATCCGCTTCCGGTAACGACCTTATCGTCGGCGTCGGTTACGCCTCTGGCAGGCTCGGCGACCGCTTCGGTGGTGCTTGGGCCGTTCCAGCCGATTGCGGGACGCGCGGTGATCCTTGCGCTTTCCGGCACCTGGACAGGCACGGCGAAAGTCACGCGGTCGACCGATGGCGGCACGACGCGACTGCCGCTTTCGGTCGCCGGATCGGCCTTTTTCGCTGTCCCTGTTCCTGCGGTGGGGCAACCCAATGTCTGCATCGAGAATTGCCTGGTCGACGCGACCGGAGCGAGCGAAGAGTCAATCCAGTTCGCCAGCGGTGACGTGCTGACCTTGCGCAACATCGAGTTTCTCAACGGCGCAGCACCGATTGGCGTGATGCAAATCTCATCGACGGCTGCGGTTACATTGATGGACTGCAAGAGTGAAAACTACAACGTCGGTGCCAGTGGCGGCCAGATCTTCAAGTTCTCACAGTGCAATGTTCGCGCAATCACCGCGTCAGTGAACGGAGTTCTGGGATCGGGCGGGGCAAGCTACTTCCTGTTCGGAAACTCCGGCACCACAATCACGATCCATGGTCTGACCGTCAACGACGCGCTGACCGGCGGTACGCTCTATGGCTACACGGCCGATACCAGCGTGCCGATCGTGGCGGATGTAAAGGTCGTCGGCACGCGGTCGTCGGATGACGTTTTCCCGTCAACGGGTTGCGCGCCAAAGTTCGATGCCGACCGTCGGCAGAAAGATCGGGTCACTGACCTGGGAGATGCCAACGTAACCCTGACGAGCATCTCGACGCGCATTCAGTATCTCAACACGACGTTGACCGCGAACCGGACGATCACGCTTCCCAATTCGGGGATCTATGAAGGCATGGAGTTCGAAATCGTGCGGAAACTGGCATCACCGGGAGCCTTCACATTTCAGGTGGTCGATCCAGTCGGCGGTAACAACTATACCTTCGCCGCCTCGGCCAACGGTTCGGTCTGCTACCGATACCATGGGGGGTGGCGCCTGATGAGAGCCTGCGCACTTTAGCCAATCCGCTTGCACCTCCCCGCCGTCACGTTATTGCGCCGAGGCAAGGCAGGACGGCGGGGATTTGCACGCGATCATGGATGGTGGACGATCTTCCCCGACGGGAAACGCGCCCGATGCCGCTGTTCTCCTGGTCGATTTTGATGGCGGCACGGATGGCCATCGCGCGCAATACAATGCCATGCTTGCGCACCTGTTTCGTGTTCGGGTTGCCCCGTTTACACCGGCGACGACTGTTGCTCGCCAGCCGATCCTCGTTCCGCAAATCGAGCATTCCCCGGTTGGCTTCCTGATCTTGTGTCTCGCCCGAGCCGCTCTTGGCCGACGCACCGTCGGCCTGTTGCTGCGCCCCCTTCCGGCGCTCCACGGTGCTACGATGCGCCTGCGCCTCAAGCGATTGGTGCTGCGTTTGCTTCGTCATTTGCCGGGCGCACGGGTCTTGACCATCGTGCCGTTCGACATTGAACCGGACTTTGCGAAAATTGCGCACGGCTGGATTCACGACTTGCAGAACTGGGATGGCGCGCTTGGCACCGCGACCGATCCCGCTGCTACCGAACAGCTTTCCCTCGCCATTCGCAAGGCGGCTGGGGAACGGCTCGTTTGTTGTGCGATCGGTGGGCAAAACCGGCACAAGGGCTTTGACCGGTTTGCGGCAATCTATGCCGACAATCCCGATCTGCGTGCGCGCATGCTGTTTGCCTATGGCGGCAAAGTCGCGGCCCCACTCGGCGCAGCGTCGGAACGCTTTGAGCAGGTCGGCGGATTTGCCCTCAACCGCTTCATTTCCGACGCCGAACTGACGGCATTTTATCACGCGGCGGACATCATCTGGTGTGTTTACGATCCCGCCTACGATCAGGCTTCCGGGCTTCTTGGACGGGCAATGCAGTTCGGAATTCCGGTTGCCGTGCGATCGGGATCGGTGATCGAACGGATTTGCCGGATGGAAGGCCATCCTCATTTGGCGCTGGCTTCCATCGACGACTGGGACGGCTTGTTATCCCCGCCACCGGCGATGCCGCTCGCGGAGGCTGCCGACCGGGCACGCCGGCACGGGCAAGTCAGCCTTGCGAAGCTGGCGGAGGCCTTGGGCGTGAAACCGGCAAACGATCCCTTTGCTTCACCACCACAAGTCCCATAAGGCAACGAACGGACAAGG
>JAGWUU010000362.1 GCA_028868335.1 Sphingomonadales bacterium
GGTGAGGCGATGCCGCGGGTGTGGGCGATGTAGACCTTGGCCTTCCCGCCATGCCTGTGGCCCTTGTAGCCCCGGTCGACATAGGTCCGCTCGACGGTGATGCCGGTCAGGCGCTCGACCTGTTCGATCTGCCCGGACAGCGTGTGGCCGTCGTAGGGATTGCCGGGCAACGCCTGCATCCCGACGATGAACTGGCCGCCGGCGGTACGTGCGTTGGTGACCGCGATCGAAGTCTTCACCCCGAACTCGTATCGCGTCCTCGCCTTGCCCTTGGCGATGCATTCCACTTCGGGTGCGTGCAGGGCGTAGAGCTTGTCGGTGCTGTCCGCCTTCTGGGTGAGGATCTTCGCCACCCGCCCACGCGCGACGGCGAAGGCGGCCTCGAGCTCCTCATTGCCGACGATCTTGCGGCCGATGTCGCGGTCAAGCCGGCCCAGCCAGGTGCGCAGCTTGCGAACCCAGCGCATGGCCTGCTTGTGACCACTGCCATGGATCAGTCGCGAGACATCGCGCCGCGCCTGGCGTCCAACCCGCAGGAACGACTGCCGCAGCTTGATGCCGTGCTTTTTCGCTAACCGGTTCAGCCACTCGATGCCGCGCATCAACAGGTGACTGTCGGTAGGGTGGGCGACCGCCTTGGTCTGCACGGTCGTATCCAGCGTCACTCTCGCGCAAGCCTGCGGCGGCATCGCCCTGGTTTCCATCGCCACCCGCAGCGTCTCGGCGAGCAGCAACTCGAGCTTGTCGGCGCCGATCCGCCCACGCCAGCGCGTCATCGAGGATCGATCCAGCGGCAGCTTGTGCCGGAAGAACTGCTCACCGCAGAAGTACTGGAAATACGGGTTCTCGACCCAGCGGGCACACACGGCTTCGTCCGACAGACCCTCCATGTGCTTCAAGAGATGCAAACCCGCCATCAACCGCGTCGACAGGCCAGGCCGACCCTTCTCGTGGTAGAACCGCCCGTACGCCGCATCGAACCGCGACCAGTCGATCAGCTTCGCCAATTTCACCAGCGCGTGCTCCATGTCGATCATGTTGTCGAGCTGGCTGCGGAACAACTCGTCGCTACGCGGGGCGGGCTTCTTCGGCGGCATCGGAAAACCTCATCGTGCTCTCCCCGCGATTGAATCAAGACCCGATTTACGAGGGAAGCCCCTACGTGCGCGGGCGCGCGCAATCACAAGCTTTTCGCCCGATTTCCCCAAAACCTTGCAAATCCGATTACTTCAAATCCGCCAAAACCCACGCATCCCTGCGGCTTTCAGCGTTCTTCACGGGCGACTAGCTGCGCAGCTCGTCGGTGTGGACTGCGCCGCCGGGGATCACGTTGGCATCGATGATGGGCGTGAGGGTGGCGCGGCGCTGGTTCGGGACAACGTGCGTCATAACGTCGCCGCCACGCTCGACCATGCCGAGCACGACCGACTTGGGGGAGCGGAAGCCGCCAATGAAAGTCTCATCAATCTCGACGTGCTTACCCGGCCCGCCCATCGGGGCATCGCCGTCCACTTCGCCCATGTATTTGCGGATTTCGTGGCACATGCGCCAAGCCGTCTTGTAGGTCACGCCAAGCTGGCGCTGCACTTCCTTTGCCGCCACGCCGTTGCGGGTGGTGCTGAACAGAAACATGACGTGAAACCAATCGCGCAGCGGGGTGCGGGTGCGCTCAAACGGAGTTTCGGCCATCGGGGCAACCTGATTGCCGCAATACTCGCATGAATACACCTTGCGCGCCTTCACCCTGTAGAAGTGGGCACTACGACCGCACTTTGAACAGTCGTGCCGGTCGCCAAAACGAATGCGCATCAAGTGTTCAAGGCAGGCATCCTCGGTCGGAAACTGATCAAGAAACTGGCGAAGGGTCGGGGCTTTCGTTTTCATACATATTGTATGCCACACCCTTGAACATGACGCAAGGGGATAATTCCCGTTTTGCGATTACCACTCACCTTCTGTAAAGCAAAAATCTTCAGTCAGCTTCCATATTCCCTTATCTTTAACAAAATTACATACAAAATATTTCTTCATTAGATAACGCTTCTTGAACAATTGCTTGTTTTTGATATAGTTCCGCCAGT